>NZ_BAAGDE010000001.1:255870-329119 GCF_054660795.1 Mycobacterium sp. MUNTM1 | reverse complement strand
CCCCCCCCCCCCCCCCCCCCCCCCCCCCCCCCCCCCCCCCCCCCCCCCCCCCCCTCTTTTTTTTAATGATACGGCGACCACCGAGATCTACACCTCTCTATTCGTCGGCAGCGTCTGATGTGAATGCCGGCACGGACATGAGCCTCGGCTCACGCGCCGGCCAGAAGGCGCCCACGCCCGACACCGTCGCGGCGCCGGCCGCGGCGGTGCGGCGGGAACAGGTCCGGCGCCGCCGTCGTCCCCGGCCGGGCCTGATCGATCCCGGGCGCCGCCACGAATACCTCGACCAGGGTTCGGAGGCGGAATCCGCCTACGCGACGGCCTCGGACCGGGGCGCGGGGCAAATGGGGTTCGCCGGCACGGCTCCCGGGTCGAGTGCCCCTCCCGCCGGCCTGACCACAGTGGCCGGCGCTTCCCTGGACGACAGCCCGGGCCTGCCGCTGTTGCCGAGCAGTTGGAGCCCGGAAACCAAAGAAGGAACAACCGGGCAGGTAGAAGGCCCGTAACGGGCCCCGCGTGCGGTCGCGGCGGTTTGGGCGGCCTCCGATCCGGCTACCAAGCTTCTAGCTCAACGTTAGAGTGGGGGCACAGCAATGGAGGGAGTCCGTAAATGATGAAGCGCTCGTTGGCCAAACTGGCCGTCACGGTGGGCGGTCTGGCATTGGCGTCGACCGCTGGGGCCGGGGTCGCATCCGCTGACCCCGATTACGGTCCGATGATCCACACCACCTGTAGCTACGACCAGGCGATGCGGGCGGTGCACGCGGAGAACCCGATGGCCGCCCAGTACCTGGACCAATCGCCGCCGAACCAGCAGTTCTTGCAGCAGTACCTGGCGTCGTCGCCCGATCAGCGGGTGAACCTGCTACACGCGATCGAGCACAACCAGGGGGCCCAGCAGGCCCTGCCGATCTTCCAGCAAATGATGACGGACTGCACTCGGTACTGAGTGCCTCCACCGCTCTGTCCCGGGCCCGGGTGCCCGTAGCTGCCGGTCCAGCCCGGCTCGGCGTGGTACGCCGGGCCGGGCTGCCGCAGCGATGAGTTGAACCGCGCTCAGTGCGCCTGCAGGTCCGGCCGATAGCGCGCCAGCAGCGACCGGACCGTGTCCATGGCGTCCACCGCGCGGCCCTTGTCCACGGCCTGGATGGCCATCACCGGTATGTATTCGTCATCGGGCAGGTCGATGCGCGCCCAGCGGTGACCCACCGGAAACGACACGCCGGCAACGTCCGGCCACTCGATCAGCTTGTCGCCCAACAGATTTCTTACCGAAACGCCGGCCGGTCCCACTCGCAGCCGCGGCCGCGCGAACAACAGCACGACGCTGGCGATGACCAGGCCCAGCACCGCGATCGCCACCTGATCGGAGGTCTGAAAGACCACCCCGGTGGACCCCACCTTGAGCAGCAGGCCCACCGCGATGTGCGCCGCGGCGATGAGAAACGCCGCGCCATAGGCGAATAACGGTGTGCGGTGGGGACGTAGCACCGCATCCCAGGACTCGCGGACCGGCGGCGACGTCACGACTGGGCGCGCAACTCACGCAGGGTCAGCGCGGTGGTCAGGGCCGCCAAAGTGGCTTGGGCCCCTTTGTCCTCGGCCGATTCGGGAAGGCCGGCCCGGTCCAGGGCCTGCTCCTCGGTATCGGTGGTCAGCACGCCGTTGGCGACCGGCGTGGAAGTGTCCAACGAGACCCGGGTCAGGCCCTGCGTCACCGCATCACACACATATTCGAAATGCGGTGTCTGACCACGGATCACGACGCCCAGAGCGACTACGGCGTCGTGGTTGCGGGTGAGTTCCTGTGCGATAACCGGGATCTCGATCGCGCCGATCACCCGGACCACCGTCGGGTCGTCGATACCCGATTCTGACGCCACCTTGCGGGCACCCGCCAGCAGTGCGTCACAGATTTCGCTGTGCCAGGTACTCGCAACCAGGGCCAGTCGCAGGCCGGATGCGTCGAGCGGCGGAACCTCCGGCACACCCTCGGCAGGACTCATCGGCGCCACTCCTCAGCATCACTTCGTTCTGCATCGTCGCCGGCGCGGCTCATAAAGCACCGCCGAATTCACCTGGCAGGTGGACGGATTCGTGAAAATCATCCAGCCCCGCCAGGTCGTGGCCCATCTTGTCCCGCTTGGTCATCAGGTAGCGGATGTTCTCCGCGTTGGCGCGCACCGGCAGCGGCACCCGCTCGATGATGTGCAGGCCGTACCCGTCCAGCCCGACCCGCTTGGCCGGGTTGTTGGTCAGCAGCCGCATCGACCGCACACCGAGGTCCACCAGGATCTGAGCGCCGATACCGTAATCCCTTGCATCAGCCGGCAATCCGAGCTTGAGGTTGGCGTCGACGGTGTCTTCACCGGCGTCCTGCAGCTGATAGGCCTGCAGCTTGTGCATCAGCCCGATGCCGCGTCCCTCGTGGCCGCGCATGTACAGCACGATGCCGCGTCCCTCGCGGGCGACCATCGCCATCGCGGCGTCCAGTTGCGGCCCGCAATCGCAACGACGCGAACCGAACACATCGCCGGTCAGGCACTCGGAGTGCACGCGCACCAACACGTCATCACCATCGGAGTTCGGCCCGGCGATGTCCCCACGCACCAGCGCGACGTGTTCGACCTCTTCGTAGATGCTGGCGTAGCCGATGGCGCGAAACTCGCCGTGCCGCGTCGGGATTCGGGCCTCGGCGATCCGGGCGATGTGTTTCTCGTGCTTGCGGCGCCACTCGATCAGGTCGGCGATGGTGATCATCGCGAGGTCATGTTCGTCGGCGAACACCCGCAGTTCGTCGGTCTGCGCCATCGAGCCCTCGTCCTTTTGGCTGACGATCTCGCAGATGGCGCCCGCGGGCTGCAGCCCGGCCAGCCGGGCCAGGTCGACGGCGGCCTCGGTGTGACCGGGACGGCGCAACACGCCACCGTCCTTGGCGCGCAACGGAACCACGTGACCCGGCCGGGTGAAGTCGTCGGCGACGCTGGTGGGATCGGCCAGCAGCCGCATCGTGGTGGCCCGGTCCGAGGCCGAAATCCCGGTGCCCACGCCCCGTCGTGCGTCGACGGTGACCGTGTAGGCGGTGCCGTGTTTGTCCTGGTTTACCGCGTACATCGGCAGCAGGCCCAGCCGGTCGCAGATCTCGCCGTCCAGCGGAACGCACAGGTAGCCCGAGGTGTAGCGCACCATGAACGCCACCATCTCCGGTGTCGCCTTCTCGGCGGCGAAGATCAGATCGCCCTCGTTCTCGCGGTCCTCGTCGTCAATGACGATGACGGCCTTGCCGGCCGCAATGTCGGCAACCGCCCTCTCGACGGAGTCCAACCTCGTCATCTTTTGCTACCTCGCCGTTCCCGCTGTCCGGCGGGAACACTGTCGAAACGGCTCACACGAGAAGCCCACGTGTTGCATTCAGTATGAACCACGGCGGCCCCGCCGTTATTGCCACGGCTTGATCAGTGGGACGGTCTCGGATCGCGTTGCGCCGCCGCGTCGGCCGGCGACGGCGGCGGCCTGACCTCTTCCGATCGGCGCGCGCGTATCTCGTCGCCGCGCAGCCCCGCCGCGTTGCGGTCCCGGCGCGGGCCTCGCCACCCCCGTAATCGTTGCCGGGATCACAATTTTCGCCGGCCGGCCGCCGGCGCCGCCGGAAGGCCGCGCCGCGATTTGCCGCGGAAAAGACAACTGCGCGATGCGGAGGCGAGGCTCCTTCCGCAAACAGGGAAGCCGTCGGCAAAATGGTTTTCGCGGCCCGCGATATCGTCACCTGGTGTCAAAAATAAACCTATGAAAAGCTCGTATACGGCGAAACCCTTTGCGCTAGATATGTGTTGGCTGTGCTCAAAATTTGACACGAGCAAACGCGAAATCGGGTTTCGCCCGCATTATCGAGGGAAATACAAGCCGCATGAATACCAACACACCAACACGACCGTGGGTCCGGCTGTGCACCGGCGCCGTCGCGGCCGGCGGCTTGGCCATGTCCGCCCTCGGACTGTCCACCGGCATCGCCGCGGCGGCGCCTCCTCCGGCACCCGTGTATCACCACCACTGGTGTCCGGGCGAACAATGGGACCCGAGCTGGGGCCCTTACCAGAACTGGAACAACTGCCGTGACTGGGACGACAACTATGGCGGCCCGGCCGGCTACGGGGCTCCGCCGTGGGCGGGACCGCCGCCCCCGCCGCCGCCGTGGGCGCCGTGGGCTCAGATCGTCTGGGATCCGGGCATGAACCACTGGGGTTACTGGGAAGGCCCCAACTGGCGCCCGGTGTAATCCGCCGAGCAACCAGCTGATCCCAAAGCAGGCCGCTGCCGTGGCGTGAGACGCCGCGGCCAGCGGCCTGTTGTCATGACGGCGTGTCTTCGGCCGAAGAATCGCCGTCCTTGGCCAGGTGGCGCAGGACTCGCTCGTTGAGGGCGGCGAGCATGTCGAGCTCGGCCGGGGTGAGCAGGTCGATGAAGTTGCGGCGGACGTCCTCCACGTGACCGGGCGCCGCCTTCTCGATGGCGGCGCGTCCGGCCGGCAGCAGGCAGACCATGGTGCTACGGGCGTCGTCGGGGTTGGGTTCGCGACAGATCAGCCCGTCCTTCTGCATGCGCCGCACCTGGTGGGAGACCCGGCTCTTCTCCCAGCCCAGCACGTTGCACAGGTCGCGGGCGGGCATGCGGTGCCCGTCGTGAGCCGAAAGCACCGCCAGGATCTCGTAGTCCGCCCCCGATAGGCCCGCTTCCTGCAGGCCCCGGTTCAGGTGCACGTCGAGCTGATGGTGCGCGTGCTGGAAGGCCCGCCAGGCGCGGTCTTCACGGGGGTTAAGCCAGTTCGGTTCCATCGGCCCCCATGCTACCCCGATTGGTTGACGCATCATCCAAATCGGCTTAAGGTGGACTAGTCAACCTTTCCGATACCTCACGACGGGATTCCTCATGAGCAGCATCAGCATCATCGGCACCGGCAACATGGCCCGCGTTATCGGCGCGCTGGCGGTAGCGGGCGGCAATGTCGTCGAGGTCATCGGGCGCGACCGGGCCAAGGCGGCTGAACTGGCCAACGCCCTCGGCGGCAACGCCACGACGGCGGAGTTCGGAGCCGTCCCGACCGGGGACATCGTCATCGTTTCCGTGTTGTACGCCGATGTCGTTCCGGTCGTCGCCCGCTACGGAGACGCCTTGGCGGGCAAGATCATCGTCGACATCAGCAACCCGTTCAACTCCGCGGCCGACGGGCTCGCCATCCCTGAGGACACCTCGATCGCGCAGGAAGTCGCCAAGGCGGCCCCGGCCAGCGCCAGTGTCGTGAAGGCGTTCAACACCGTCTTCGGTGTTGTGCTCGCCCAGGGCCGACCCCTCGACGTCTTCATCGCCGGCGACGACGCACGCGCCAAGGCGGCCGTGGCGGAGTTCATCGAGAGCCTCGAGCTGCGTCCGCTGGACGTCGGCGGCTTGAACATGGCGCACTGGCTGGAAGGAACGGGCCTGGTCGTGATGGGGCTCGCCCGCTACGGGGTGGGGAACTTCGACTTCGCCCTCGGCACCACCGTTCCCGCCTGAGCAATCAGTCCAAGCCGTGAACGAGGCGGGGCACCATGCGCCCTCGGCAATGGTTGATCGATCACCAAAGGAGGGGAACCTCGCGATGAAGCTTGGCTTCGCACTTCCCATCGTCGGACCCGCTATCTCGATCCGGTGCTGCTGTGGACCGTCGCCGCGACCGCGACCAGCAGGGTGCGGCTCAACGCCAGCACGCTCAGCACGTTCTACTACGAGCCGGTGCACCTGGCCCGGCTGCTGACTACGCTCGACGTGCTCAGCGAAGGCCGCCTCGACGTGGGCGTCGGAATCGGGTGGATGAAGGACGAGCACGACATCGCCCGCAGCGCGGACTGGCGCGCCGGCGCGGGCGGATGCTCGACGACCTCCTGGCGTTCCTGCACGAGTGGTGGACGACCACGCCGGTGTCCTGGGACAGCGAGTTCTTCTCGCTGCCGCCGGTCCATGCCGACCTGCGTCCGGTCCAGGCCGGCGGGCCGCCCACCTGGATCGGCGGCGCCAGCGAGGCCGCGATGCGCCGGGTCGGCCGCAGCGGCACCGGCTGGCTCGGGGTCGAGGGGCTACAGGACGAAGTCACCGACCACCTGTGGTCGATTGCCCGCCGCGCGGCGAAGGACGCCGGCCGCGATCCGGACGCGCTGAAGACGGCCATGCGGATCAACCTCGAACCGGGCACGCCCGTTGACTCCGTTGCCGACAAGCTCGAGCGCCTCGCCGGGTCGGGTGCTGATGAGGCGATCGTGGATGCCTTCGCGATGTTCCCGTCCCTCGACCAGATGCTCGACTTCGCCGGCCAGGTAATCGCCCGATGGCGCGACCATGCGAAGGCTTGACGGCCCTCCTATTCAGCGGGCCAGCAGTCGTTCAACATATTTCGCGATCACGTCGACCTCGAGGTTCACCTGGGTGCCCACCGGAGCGCGGCCCAGCGTGGTCAATTCGCGGGTGGTCGGGATCAGCGAGACCTCGAACCAGTCCCCCGGCTCGGCGCCCAGCCCGGACACCGTCAGCGAGATCCCGTCGACGGTGATCGACCCCTTCTCCACGACGTAGCGGGCCACCTCGGCGGGCATCTCGATGCGCACCACCTCCCAGTGCTCGGACGGCGTGCGCGCCACGATCGTCCCGGTCCCGTCGACGTGGCCCTGCACGATGTGCCCGCCCAGCCGGCTGTTGACGGCCGCGGCGCGCTCCAGGTTCACCCGGCTGCCGACGGTCAGCGCGCCCAAGTTGGACCGGTTCAGCGATTCGGCCATCACGTCGGCCGTGAACTGGCCGCCGGGCAACAGCTCGGCGACGGTCAGGCACACGCCGTTGACGGCGATCGAATCGCCGTGGCCCGCGTCGGCGGTCACGACAGCGCCGCGGATGGTCAGCCGCGCCGCGTCCGAAAGGACGTCGCGAGCCGTCACCTCGCCGAGCTCCTCGACAATTCCGGTAAACATCCCCTTAGGCTAATTGGCCCCCACTCACGCTGATGAGCAGGGCAAACACCCGCGCCCGGGCGACACTGCCACCCCGCGTTCACCAGGGCAGTCACCCGCACCCTCTACGATGCAGAGTATGCAGACCCGCCGCCGTATATCGGCCGTCATCGCATCCCTGACCCTCGCCACCGCCTTGATCGCCGGCTGTTCGTCGGGCTCGAAGCAGAGCGGCGCACCGCTTCCCGACGGCACGACCTTGGTCAAGCAGTCGGCCGACGCCACCAAGAAGGTGCAGAGCGCGCACATCGCTCTGAGCATCCAGGGCAAGATCCCCGGGCTACCCATCAAGACGCTGACCGGTGACCTGACCACCGCGCCGGCCACCGCCGCGTCGGGCAACGCCACGATCACCCTGGGCGGCTCGGACATCGACGCCAATTTCGTGGTGCTCGACGGAACCCTGTACGCCACCCTCACCCCGAACAAGTGGAGTGACTTCGGCAAGGCCGCCGACATCTACGACGTCTCGGTGCTGCTGAACCCCGACAACGGGCTGGGCAACGCGCTGGCCAACTTCAGCAACGCCAAGGCCGAGGGCCGCGACAACATCAACGGGCAGAACACCATCCGCATCACCGGAAACGTCTCGGCCGACGCGGTGAACAAGATCGTGCCGCAGTTCAACGCGACCCAGCCGGTGCCGAGCACCGTGTGGGTCCAGGAGAGCGGTGACCACCAGCTGGTCCAGGCCAACCTGCAGAAGAGCTCCGGCAACTCCGCCCAGATCACCCTGTCCAACTGGGGCGAGCAGGTTCAGGTCACCAAGCCCCCGGTGAGCTCGTGACCGCGGAGACCGCAGCCCCGACCGGGCACCAAACCGGGCGCCGCGTCGCGATCAGCGCGGGCAGCCTGGCGGTCCTGCTGGGCGCCCTGGACGCCTATGTCGTCGTCACGATCATGCGCGACATCATGACCGACGTGCACATCCCGATCAACCAGCTGCAGCGCATCACCTGGATCATCACGATGTACCTGCTGGGCTACATCGCCGCCATGCCGCTGCTGGGCCGCGCCTCCGACCGGTTCGGCCGCAAGCTGGTGCTGCAGGTCAGCCTGGCGCTGTTCATCGTCGGCTCGGTGGTCACCGCGCTGGCCGGCCACTGGGGCGATTTCCACCTGCTGGTCGGCGGCCGCACCATCCAGGGTGTGGCCAGCGGCGCGCTGTTGCCGGTCACCCTCGCCCTGGGCGCCGATTTGTGGGCGCAGCGCAACCGCGCCGGTGTGCTGGGCGGCATCGGCGCCGCGCAGGAGCTCGGCAGCGTGCTGGGCCCGCTGTACGGGATCTTCATCGTCTTCCTCACCCACGACTGGCGCTACGTCTTCTGGATCAACGTCCCGCTGACCCTCATCGCGATGGTGATGATCCAGTTCAGCCTGCCGTCGCACGAACGGGTGGAAGAGCCCCAGAAGATCGACCTGGTCGGTGGCGTGCTGCTGGCGGTCGCCCTGGGGCTCGCCGTGATCGGTCTGTACAACCCGCAACCCGACGGCAAGCAGATCCTGCCGAGCTACGGGCTGCCGCTGGTCATCGGCGCGGTCGTGGTCGCGGTGTTGTTCCTGCTCTGGGAACGCTTCGCGCGCACCCGGCTGATCGAACCGTCGGGCGTGCACTTCCGCCCGTTCCTGGCCGCGCTGGGCGCCTCGCTGTTCGCCGGTGCCGCGCTGATGGTGACGCTGGTCGACGTGGAGCTGTTCGGCCAGGGCGTGCTGCAGATGGACGAGACGCAGGCGGCCGGATTGCTGTTGTGGTTCCTGATCGCGCTGCCGATCGGGGCGGTGCTGGGCGGGTGGATCGCCACCCGGATCGGCGACCGGATCATGACCTTCGTCGGACTGCTCATTGCGGCCTACGGGTACTGGCTCATCCACTTCTGGCGCCAAGACGTGCTGAGCCAGAAGCACAACTTCTTCGGGTTGTTCAGCGTCCCCATCTTGCATGCCGACCTGCTGGTGGCCGGCCTGGGCCTGGGCCTGGTGATCGGGCCGTTGACCTCCGCGGCGCTGCGGGTGGTTCCCTCGGCCGAACACGGCATCGCCTCGGCGGCCGTGGTGGTGGCCCGGATGACCGGCATGCTGATCGGGGTGGCCGCGCTCACCGCGTGGGGCCTGTACCGGTTCAACCAGATCGTGGCGGGCCTGACCGCCGCCATCCCGGCCAACGCCAGCCTGCTGGAGCGCATCGCCGCCCAGGGCACCATGTACCTCAAGGCCTTCGCCATGATGTACGGCGACATCTTCTTGGCCACCGTCGCAATCTGCATCGCGGGCGCGCTGCTGGGCCTGTTGATCGGCGGGCGCAAAGAGCACGCCGAAGAGCCGGAAATCCCCGAGCCGCAAGCGGTCTCGTTGGGTGAGCGCTAACCGCTGCGCGGCACCAGGCTGAGCAGCAGGTCGGGCCCGACCCGCTCGACGCCGTCGAACTGCCAGCGCAGCGCCCGCGCGATCGTGGACACCCCCACGTCGTCGACCGCGGTGACGGGACCGCCCAGCAGGGTCGGCGCGACGTAGGCCAGGATCCGGTTGACCACCCCGGCCCGCAGGAAGGCACCCGCCAGGGTCGGGCCGCCCTCCAGCAGCACGTCGGTGCGGTCGGACACGGCCTTGAGCACCTCGAGGGGGTCGTGCGTGCGGATCAGCATGGTTCGCGAATCGTCGTTGAGAACCTTTGCCTCCGAAGGTATTTCACGCATCCCGACGACCACTCGCAGCGGTTGCCGGTCGGCCAGCGAGCCGTCGGGCAGCCGCGCCGTCAGCGCCGGGTCGTCGGCCAGCACGGTGCCGGTGCCCACCACGATCGCGCCGGCGGCCGCGCGGCGGCGATGTAGATCCAGCCGCGAGGCCTCGCTGGAGATCCACTGGCTGGAGCCGTCCGCGGCCGCGCTGCGGCCATCGACGCTGCTGGCGTATTTCCAGGTCAGATGCGGAAGCCCGGTGCGCTGCTTGTGCAGCCACTCCCGCAGCGGGCCGCCGGTCACCTCGTCGGCCAGCACCCCGGACTGCACCGCGACGCCCGCCTCCTCGAGCCGGGCCGCCCCACCGGCCGCTTCCGGGTTCGGGTCGGCGACGGCGTACACCACGGTGCCCACCTTCGCGTCGAGCAGGGCGTTCACGCAGGGCGGGGTTCTGCCGTAGTGGTTGCACGGCTCGAGGGTGACCACCGCGGTGCCCCCGGCCGCCAGATCGCCGGCCCGACGCAGCGCCAGGATCTCGGCGTGATCGCCACCGGCCGGTTCGGTGGCGCCGACGCCGACCACCTCGCCACCGGCATCCAGGATGACCGCCCCCACCGGCGGGTTCGGATACGTGGTCCCCTTGACGTGGTTGGACTGGTCGATCGCCAGGCGCATCGCGGCGTCCAGGCTGTCGGCCGGCGGAACGGTCATCGACGCAGGTGCGGGGATGCGCCGGCGGCCTGGTGCCGCAACGCGTCGATCGCGGCCTCCGGGTCGTCGGCGCCGTACACGGCCGACCCGGCGACGAAGCAGTCGACACCGGCCTCGGCGGCCTGCTCGATGGTGTCGGCGTTGATGCCGCCGTCGATCTCGACGAGGATCGTCAACTCCCCCGCCTCGATGAGCTTGCGCGCGGTGCGCACCTTGCTCAGCACCTCGGGGATGAAGCTCTGACCGCCGAAACCCGGCTCCACCGACATGATGAGCAGGGTGTCGAACTGCGGCAGGATTTCCAGGTAGGGCTCCAGCGGGGTGCCCGGCTTGACGCTGATCCCCGCCTTGGCGCCGGCGGCGCGAATGTCGCGCGCCACCGCGATCGGATTCTGGGTGGCCTCGGCGTGGAAGGTGACGTTGTACGCCCCCGCCTCCGCGTAGGGGGGCGCCCAGCGGTCGGGGTCCTCGATCATCAGGTGGCAGTCCATCGGGATGGTGGTGGCGGCCAGCAGGCTCTCCACCACCGGCAGCCCGAGGGTCAGATTCGGCACGAAGTGGTTGTCCATCACGTCGACGTGCAGCCAGTCGGCGCCGGTCACGGCGGCGGCTTCGTCGGCGAGCCGGGAGAAGTCAGCGGCCAGGATCGACGGCGCGATCAGCGGCCCCTTTGACGGTTCCGGGTTGCGAGGCATGAGCGCCAGACTACTGAGCCGCGCGGCCCGCTTCACATCCGGCGCAGCGCGGCTACCCCGCCTCGCGGCGCAGCGCGGCCGCGAACATCGCGTCGGTGCCGTGCCGGTGCGGCCACAGCTGGACGTGCGGCCCGTCCCCCAGGCCGGCGACGGGCTCGAACAACGGCCGGGTGTCCAGCGCGGTCACCGGGTGGCGGCGCAGCGCGTCGGCGACCACGCCGACGGTCTCGGCCAGGTGCGGCGAGCAGGTGGCGTAGAGCACCACGCCGCCGGGGCGGGTCAGCGCGATCGCGGCGCCGAGCAACTCGCGCTGCAGCTTGGTCAGCGTGGGTACGTCGGCGGGTTGCCGCCGCCACCGGGCCTCGGGCCGGCGGCGCAGCGCCCCCAGCCCGGTACAGGGCGCGTCGACCAGCACCCGGTCGAAGGTCGGCTCCAGCCCCGTCTGCCGCCCGTCGACCCGCAACACGTCGACCGGCAGACCGCGGGTGTTCTCGACGACGAGGTCGGCGCGGCGCGGCGCGGGCTCCACCGCGGTGAGCCGGAATCCGGACTCCGGGTGCTGCTGCACGCCGAGGGACGCCAGCAGCGCCGTCTTTCCGCCCGGCCCGGCGCACAGGTCCAGCCACCGGCCGCTGTCGCCGTCGACCGGCGCCAGGGTCAGCGCCCGGGCCACCAGCTGGCTGCCCTCGTCCTGGACCAGCGCGACGCCGTCGCGCACCGGCGCCAGCCGCCCGGGGACGCCGCCGGCCAGGTACACCGCGTACGGCGAATAGCGGCCGACGGTCCCGTCCACCGCGTCGGCCAGTTCGGCGGCGGTCAGCGCGCCGGCGCGGGCGGCCAGGTGGACCTGGGGGCGCTCGTCGTCGCCGGCCAGCACCGCGTCGAGTTCGGTCGCGGCGGCGCCCAGCGCATCGGCGAAGGCCTGCGCGATCCAGCGGGGGTGGGCGTGCACGAAAGCGGCGTGCCCGATCGGATCCTGCGCGGGGTCGGGGGCCAGCTCGGCGACCCAGGACTGCTCGTCGCGGCCCGAGATGGTGCGCAGCACGCCGTTGACGAAACCCGCTCGCGCCGAGTCGAATTCGATTCCGGCTTGCTCGACGGTGGTGGACACCGCGGCGTGCGCGTCGACCCGGGTGCGCAGCAACTGGTACGCGCCGAGGCGCAGCAGGTCCAGCAGCACCGGGTCGATGGCCTGGGGCGAGCGCCCCGCGGCCGCGCCGATGATGGCGTCGAGCAGGCCCCGGGTGCGGCAGGTGCCGTAGGTGAGCTCGGTGGCGAATGCCGCGTCGCGGCCGGTGATTCCGCGTTCGCGCAGCAGCGCGGGCAGCGCCAGGTTCGCATAGGCGTCGCGCTCGCTGACCGCCCGAAGCACGTCGAACGCGGCGGCGCGGGCCGGGTCCAGCGGGCGGCGTGGCGGCCGACGGTCCCGCTGCTGGGGCCGGCGGTCGCGCTGCTGAGGACGCGGCGGCTTGCGGTCTGGGCGGCCGCGCTGCGGTCTGTCGCGCCCGGTGCTCATGTCGCCCGCACCGCCGGGTCGAGCCGGGCGCCGCGCGCCCAGTCGACCGCGTTCATGAATTTCTTTCCGGGCGGCTGGATCTGGTCCAGCCGCACCGGATCGGAGCCGGTGCCGACCCAGACGCTCTTGCGGTCGACGTGAATAGCGCCGGGCGGCAACGGTTCTGACGGCCGCGGCAGGGCGGAGGCCTCGGCAACCCGTACCGGCCCCAGTTTGATGCGCAGGTCGCCGATCAGCGTCCACGCACCAGGGTTGGGCGTGACCGCGCGAATGCGACGATCCACCACGAGCGCCGGCAGGTCCCAGCGCACCCTGGCCTGCTCGACGGTGATCTTGGGTGCGATGCTGACCCCGTCGGCGGGCTGCGGTACCGGCGTCAGCCTCTCGTCGGCGATGCCGTCGAGCGTGGTCGACAGCAGCGCCGCGCCCGAAACAGCCAGTCGCCCAAGCAATTCCCCGGCGGTGTCGGTCGGCCGGATCGTCTCGGTCACAACCCCGAAGATCGGACCGGAATCCAGGCTCGGTTCGATCCGGAAGGTCGAGGCGCCGGTGATGCTGTCGCCCGCGGCGATGGCCGCCTGCACCGGCGCGGCACCCCGCCAGGCGGGCAGCAGCGAGAAGTGCAGGTTGATCCACCCCCGCGGGGGCACCGCCAGCAGGCCGTCGCGCAGCAGCGCGCCGTAGGCCACCACCGCGCAGCAATCCGGTGCCAACTCCGACAGCTCCGCGACGAACTCGTCCGAGTTCGGCCGCGACGGCCGCAGCACCGGAATTCCGCGTTCGAGCGCTTCGCGGGCCACCGGCGACGGCTCCGGCTTGCCACGCCGCCCGACGGCGGCGTCGGGCCGGGTCAGCACCGCGACCACCTCGTGACGCGGTGAGTCGACGAGGCGGCGCAGGGCGGGTAGCGCGGGTTCGGGGGTTCCGGCGAAGACAAGACGCACCGGCCCAGTCTAGGAAGCGGCGGGCCCAGGCCCGACCCGCCCAAGCCGGCGCAATGTGCGTGCGTACACTATTTCCTATGGCTATTATTTCTGGGAGCCATTAAATACCGGAGTGAGCCGCACCGGCGATTCACGTCGACAACGAGGTCGAAAGACAACCCTTTCCCCTTCCCGAAGGAGGTCTAGATGACCCTCGACACCCCGATCAACGACGCCTCGGTGGCCGCTACCCATCGCACGGTATGGGCGCTGGGCGACTACGCCCTGATGGCCGAGGAAGTGATGGCTCCGCTCGGCCCCGCCCTGGTCAAGGCGACGAATATCGGGCCCGGCGTGCGAGTCCTCGACGTCGCCGCCGGCTCGGGCAACATCTCGCTGCCGGCCGCCGCCACCGGCGCCACCGTGGTCTCCACCGACCTCACCCCGGAGCTGTTGCGGCGCTCGCAGGCCAGGGCCGAGGCCCGGGGCCTGACGATCGACTACCGCGAAGCCAATGCCCAGGCGCTGCCGTTCGGCAACGGCGAGTTCGACGTGGTGATGTCCGCGATCGGCGTGCAGTTCGCCCCCGATCAGCAGCGCGCCGCCGCCGAGCTGGTCCGGGTTTGCCGGCCGGGCGGCACCATCGGCGTGATCAGCTGGACCCCCGAGGGATTCTTCGGCCGCATGCTCGCCACCATCCGGCCGTACCGCCCGAGCCTGTCGCATCCCGTGCCGCCGGCCGCGCTCTGGGGGCGGCCCCGCTACGTCGCCGCGCTGCTCGGCGACCAGGTCGACGAAATCACTTCAACGCGAGGCATGTTGGCGGTCGACCGGTTCGACAGCGCCGAGGCCGTGCACGCCTACTTCAAGCAGCACTACGGCCCGACGATCGAGGCGTACGCGAACATCGGCCACAACCGGGTGCTGACGGCCGAGCTGGACGCCCAGCTCGTCGAACTCGCGCAGGACCACCTCACCAACGGCAGCATGGGCTGGGAGTACCTGTTGGTGACCGCGAGGAAGCGGACCAAGTAGCTCCGGTCCGGTTCGCCCGGCTATAGGTCGATCTCGGCGTCCAGGTGGACGTCGGGCTCGCCGCCGGCGGCGGTGAAGGCCGTCAGGGCCCGCACCAGCCCGTGCCGCTCCGGAGGCGGCATCTTCGCCACGATGGCCGCGATCTCGGCGCGCCGGTGCGCGGTGACCTGGCGGACGACGTCGCGGCCGCGCGTGGTGAGCGCCGCGAGCAGCTCGCGCCGCGAGGTCGGGTGCGGCAGGCGGTCGATGAGCCCGGCGGCGACCAACCGGTCCACCATCCGGCCGGTCGCCGACGGCTGCACGCCCAGCAGACCGGCGAGCGTGGCCAGGTTGACCGGGCCGCGATTGGACAGGATCACCAGCGTCCGGAACTGGGCGATGGTGATGGTCTCGTCGACCTGCCCGACGGAGCGAGCCGAGATGGCCATCAGCAAACGGGAGGCCGTCAGCAGGGCATCGGTGATGACGTCCAATGACTCGTCAACTGTGGCGTTGTCGGTTGCCATATCGCCCCTTCCCGGATGGTTTCCGGACCTCTCGGCGGCTAAGGATTAGAAAGTGTAGCAACACTCTAATGTCGTAAAAAGAGATTATTGCATGCGCATATTGTCGCCTAGGGTAATAGTTCGTGAAGCTTATCCGATGTGCAGCGGGTCGATCTGCACCCGGGCCGGCTCACGGGTCTGCCGGGCGCTGAGCACCCCGACGCCGCGCCGCAGCGCCGCGGCCAGCGCCAGGCCCTGCTGACGCGGCACACGCACCAGCATCCGCGTCACCGGGGCGCCGGCCGGCGTTCCGGCCGGGCGGCGCACGCCGGCCGGAAGGTCCACCGGCCCAAGCAAATCCGCGTGCAAGGAGTCCTGATCGGACAGCCGGGCCTCGTCGAGCAGGGCGGTCACGGCGGCGGCCGTCCCGTCGATCGCCGCCATGTGCACGCTGGGCGGCAGCCCGACCTCGGCCCGCGCGGTCACTTCGGCCTCCGCATGACCCACCGGATCCCAGCGGATCAGCGATTGCACTGTGGGAAGCGAGGATTCGGCGACCACCATCACCACGCCACCGTCGCCGCGGGCGCGCACCAGCGCGGCGGCCGTCATCCAGCGCCACAGCGCGTCCTCGGCCGCGCGCAGGTCCTGGCGGCCCAGCAGCGCCCAGGTGTCCAGCAGCAGCGCAGCCCCATACCCGCCGGTCGCCTGCGGCTCGGCGCCCGGGGTGGCCACCACCAGCGCCGGGCCGGCCGCGACCTCGGGCACCACGCCGTCGCCCGACGACGTGATCACCGCCGTGCCGGGAAACGCGCGGCCGAGTTCTTCGGCGGTGCGGCGCGCACCGACGACCACGGCACGCACTGCGTCCGACCCGCAGCGCGCGCACCGTCGCGTCGGATCGACGCGGCCGCACCAGCGGCACAGCAGCGCCGCGCCGCCCTCCTGCAACGACAGCGGGCCGGTGCAGTGCCGGCAGCGGGCGATGGTCCGGCACCGCGCGCAGGCCAGCGACGGGAGGTATCCCCGCCGCGGCACCTGCACCAGCACCGGCGCCCCGGCCTGCAGCGCCGAACGCGCGGCGCGCAGCGCGATGGACGGGATCCGCGCCGTGCGCGCCGCCGGGTCGCGCTCGTCGGCGTACCCGGTGTCGTCCAGGGCGATCACCCGCGGCGTGCGGGCGCGCACCGCCGGCCGCGCCGCGACGATATCGTGGGCCCAGCCGCTGCGCACCAGCGCGTGGGCTTCGGCGGTGCGCGCGTAGCCGCCGATCAGGGCGGCGCACCGGGCCTGATGCGCGCGCAGCATCGCCACCTCGCGGGCGTGCGGGTACGGCGCCCGCGGCTCGGCCAGGCTGTCGTCGGCGTCGGCCCACACCATGACCAGTCCGAGATCGCTCAGCGGCGCGAACACCGCGCTGCGCGTGCCGATCACCAACCGCGCGGAGCCGCGCAGCGCCGCCAGCCAGCGCCGGTACCGGGCCGCCGGCCCCAGGCCGGCCGACAGGGCCACCACGCTGCCCTCGTCGATCCGCGCCGTCGCGGCGCGCCACAGGGCGTCGAGGTCGCGCTGGTCGGGAACGATCGCCAGCGCCGATCGGCCGGTCCGCACGGTTTGCGCGGCGGCCTCGGCGAAGCGGTCCGTCCACGACTCGCCCGGCAGCGCCTGCCAGACGGCCCGCGCGGCCCGCGATTCGGCTAGCGCGGCCAGGAACTGAGCGCCCCGGCCGTAGCCGTCCCAGCCCGACGGGTCGACGGGCTCCGGGACCGCCGCATCGCGGCTGACCAGGGCTTCCCGCTCCACCCGGGCGTGCCGGGCCGGCACGGCCAGGCGCAGCACGTCGGGACGGGTGCCGGCGTAGTGCGCGGCCACCGCATCGACCAGCCGGCGGATTTCCGGCGTGAGCACCGGCTCGGCCGACACGACGCGATCGAGCCAGCCGAGCTTGCCGGCGTGATCGGTGTCGTTGCGGCGCTCCAGCACGAACCCGTCGACCAGCCGGCCGTGGAAGCGCACCCGCACCCGCACCCCGGGCTGGGCGTCGTCGGACTGCTCGGCCGACACCAGGTAGTCGAACTCGCGGTCCAGGTGCGGCACCGACAGCATCGGCAGCACCCGGGCGATGGGCTCCACCTCCACGGGCGTGCGCACGCCGGGACTCACCGCGTCCCCGGGCCGCGAATCATGTTGTCATCCAATGTGTTTACCGTCGGAGTCCGCAGCGTACCGGGCACCGGCGACACTCAGCCCTCGGCGGGCGCCGGTGCGTCCCCGGCCGGAAGCTCGCGGCCGAAGAAGAACCCGGCCGTGATCAGGATCTGGGCCGCCGCATACGACCACCAGATCGGCACCGCCAGCGCCTCATTGCCCAGGATGAAACGGGCGATGGCGATCATCGAATCCGAGACCGCGAAACACACCGCCCCCACCGCCGTCCAGATCGTCGGTAGCTTCGCCAGCAGGGCCGTGCACACCATCGCGGTCAGTACCACGATGTAGACGGTCACCGGGAGCGTCAGCTTGTCCGCGCCCAGGTGGGGCCAGAACCAGCCCAGCAGCACGATCGACGCCGCACACATCAGGACCACCGCAACGATGCGCACCGTCGACGGCGGCGAATCCTTCGAGAACGCCGGCACCAGCGGCAGCAACGCGCCCACAAAACACATGTGCGCCAACAGGAATGCCGCCAGGCCCACCAGGAAGGACAGTGTCCACCACGGGATCGCCAGTACCCAGTCGCCGACGGCCGAGAGCAGCAGCGCCAGCATCAGCCACCGCCGCTCGCGCACGTAGGCGTGCCCCGCCGCGGCCAGCGTCAGCAGCAACGCCATCGAGGCCTTGAACGCCGGCTGCAGCACCCAGTGCCCGGTCAGCTCGATCCCCGGCGGTGAGCGCAACGCCAGCACGGTCAGGTAAATGCCGTAGCCGAGGGCCACCCAGCCGGCCACCACCCAGGCCCCGGCCACCAAACGAGGTGCGTACGGTACGTCCATGCCCAGCTTGGATAACACAGCCGACGAGAAACCCGCTATCGACCCCATCCTGCAGAAGGTACTGGATGCGGTTCCCTTCCGGCTATCCACTGAGGACGGCATCGACGCGGCGCGGCAGCGGTTCCGCGACCTGCCACGCCGGCCACTGCATCCCGAGCTGCGGGTCGAGGACCGCACGATTCCCGGGCCAGCGGGCGCCATCGCAGTCCGAATCTATTGGCCGCCAAGCCATTCCGACGACCAATCGGCCGGCACCCCGGTGCCCGTCGTGCTGTATTTCCACGGCGGCGGCTTCGTCATCGGCGACCTGGACACCCACGACGGCACCGCGCGCCAGCACGCGGTCGGCGCCGACGCGATCGTGGTGTCCGTCGACTACCGGCTGGCCCCCGAGCACCCCTACCCCGCCGCCGTCGAAGACGCTTGGGCCGCAACGCTTTGGGTCACCGAGCACGCCGCCGAACTGCACGGCGACCCGAACCGGATCGCCGTCGCCGGGGATTCGGCCGGCGGCACCATCTCCGCCGCTGTGGCGCAGCGGGCGCGGGACAACGCCGCCCCGCCGATCGCGTTCCAGCTGCTGTGGTACCCGTCCACCATGTGGGACGCGTCGCTGCCGTCGTTCGCCGAGAATGCCGCCGCACCGATCCTGGACGTCAAGGCCGTCGCGGAGTTTTCCCGTTGGTACGCGGGCAAAGTCGACATGTCGAATCCGCCGTCGGACATGGCACCGGGGAGGGCGAAGGACCTGACCAACCTCGCGCCGGCCTACATCGCCGTCGCCGGGTACGACCCGCTGCGCGACGACGGCATCCGCTACGGCGAGCTGCTGACCGCCGCCGGCGTCGACGCCCGGGTGCACAACGCCGAGACACTGGTGCACGGCTACCTGGGCTATGCCGGCGTGGTGCCCGCGGCCACCGCGGCGCTCGAGGCCGGCCTGGCCGCGCTGCGAACCGCCCTGCACCGGTGAGGTCGCGGCGTACCGTGAACCCATGAGCGAGCCGAGATGCGCCCGGCCCGGGATCGACCCCACATTCAAGGCGTTGCTCGACGCCTATCCGATGACCTTCCGCGAGGAAGACGGCGTCGAGGTGGCCCGCAAGCGGCTCAAGCTGCTCAAGGTGCCCCCGAAAATGCTGCCCGACCTGCGGATCGAGAACCGCACGATCACCCACCGCGAGCGCACCGACATCTCGGTGCGCATCTACTGGCCCGACAGCGACGTCAGCCCGCTGCCCGTGGTGGTCTTCTACCACGGCGGCGGCTTCTGCCTGGGCGACCTGGACACGCACGACCCGGTCGCCCGCGCACACGCCGTCGGCGCCGAGGCCATCGTGGTGTCCGTCGGTTACCGGCTGGCCCCCGAGCATCCGTTCCCGGCCGGTGTGGGCGACTGCTGGGCGGCCCTGCAATGGGTCGCCGACAACGCGGCCGAGCTCGGCGGCGCCCCGGACAACATCGCCGTCGCCGGCGACTCGGCGGGCGGCAACCTCGCCGCGGTGACGGCGCTGCTGGCCCGCGACAACGCCGACAAGGGCGGCCCGGCGCTGCGCTTCCAATTGCTGTGGTACCCGACGGTCACCGCGGACCTGTCCCTGCCGTCATACACCGACAACGCCGAGGCGCCGATCCTGAATCGTGAGGTCATCGACGCGTTTCTGTCCTGGTACGTGCCCGACCTCGATCTCACCGACCCGAAGGCGCTGCCCACCACCATGGCCCCCGCGAACGCCGCGGACCTGTCCGGGCTGGCGCCCGCCTACATCGGCACCGCCGAACACGATCCGCTGCGCGACGACGGGGCCCGTTACGCCGAGCTGCTGGGCGCCGCCGGCGTGCCGGTGGAGCTGAGCAACGAGCCCACCCTGGTGCATGGGTTCGTCAGCTTCGCCCTGGCGATACCCGCCGCCGCGGAGGCCACCGAGCGCGGCCTCACGGCTCTTTACAAGGCGCTGCACCCCTAGGCAGGCAACGATGGTCCCGAGCAAAGACGAAACCCCCGACTATCACACGCTGATCATCGGCGCCGGGTTCTCCGGCATCGGTGCGGCGATCAACCTGGACAGGGCCGGGCTGCCCGACTACCTGGTGATCGAGGCCGGCGACGGGGTGGGCGGCACCTGGCACTGGAACACCTATCCCGGTATCGCCGTGGACATTCCGTCGTTCTCCTACCAGTTCTCCTTCGAGCAGAGCCGGCACTGGTCGCGGACCTACGCGCCGGGCCGCGAACTCAAGGCCTACGCCGAACACTGCGCCGACAAGTACGGCATCCGCTCGCGGATCCGGTTCAACACCAAGGTGCAAACCGCCGAGTTCGACGACGAGCGCGGCCTGTGGCGGGTGCAGACCGACCCGGTCGGGGAGATCACGGCGCGATTTCTGATCAGCGCCTGCGGCGTGCTGACGGTGCCGAACCTGCCCGACATCGACGGCGTCGACTCCTTCGGCGGCATCACCATGCACACCGCGCGGTGGGACCACGGCCAGGATCTGCGCGGCAAGCGCGTCGCTGTGATCGGCACCGGCGCCTCGGCCGTCCAGGTGATTCCCGAGATCGCGCCAATCGTCACGTCGCTCACGGTATTTCAGCGCACCCCGATCTGGTGCTTCCCGAAGTTCGACGTCCCGCTGCCGGCGCCGGCGCGCTGGGCGATGCGAATTCCCGGCGGCAAGTTCCTGCAGCGCCTGCTCAGCCAGGCCTACGTGGAGCTCACCTTCCCCATCTCGGCGCACTACTTCACGGTCCTCCCGCTGGCCAAGAGGATGGCCTCGCTGGGGAAATACTATCTGCGGCAACAGGTTCGGGACCCAGTCGTGCGCGAACAGCTCACCCCGCAGTACGCCGTCGGCTGCAAACGCCCCGGGTTCCACAACGGCTACCTCGCCACGTTCAACCGCGACAACGTGCGACTGGTCACCGAGCCGATCGACAAGATCACACCCGGCGCGGTGGCCACCACCGACGGCGAGAACCACGAGATCGACGTGCTGATCCTGGCGACCGGTTTCAAGGTGATGGACCCCGACAACGTGCCCACCTTCGCCGTGACCGGCAGCGGCGGAAAGTCGTTGAGCCGCTTCTGGGACGAACACCGGCTGCAGGCCTACGAGGGCGTCACCGTGCCGGGATTTCCCAACCTGTTCACCGTGTTCGGCCCGTACGGTTATGTCGGCTCATCGTATTTCGCGCTGATCGAGGCGCAGACGCATCACATCGTGCGCTGCCTCAAGCGGGCCAAGCGCGTCGGCGCGACGCGCGTCGAGGTGAGCCAGGAGGCCAACGACCGCTACTTCGCCGAGATGATGCGCCGGCGGCCCAAGCAGATCTTCTGGCAGGACAGCTGCCAACTGGCCAACAGCTACTACTTCGACAAGAACGGTGACGTGCCGCTGCGGCCCGGCACCACCCCGGAGGTGTACTGGCGCAGCCGGCGATTCAACCTGGACGACTACCGGTTCACCCGCTAGCGTGCTCACGTGGCGAAGGAATTTCCGAGCATCGACAGGTCGCTTCGCGACTTCATCCGGGAGCAGGCGGTTTTCTTCGTCGCCACCGCCCCGTCCGAGGGTGGGCGAATCAACCTGTCCCCCAAGGGATATCGCGACACATTCGCGGTGCTCGACGAGCACACGGTCGCCTACCTGGACCTGTTCGGCAGCGGCGTGGAAACCATCGCCCATCTGCGCGACAACGGCCGCATCACCGTCATGTTCTGCTCGTTCACCCGCAACTCGCGGATCCTGCGGCTGTTCGGCACCGGGCGGGTGATCCGCCCCGACGGCACCGAATTCGCCGATCTGATGCGACATTTCGGCGACCAGCACCCGGGGGTCCGCGCGATCATCGTGGTCGATGTGGAGCGGATCGCCGACGCCTGCGGGTTCGCGGTGCCCTATTACGATCTCGTCGACGAACGGCCGGTGCTCGACGCCGCGCATCGCAAGGCCAGCGACGGCCAGTATGGCCGGCTGGTCGATCGCAACCGGCGCAGCATCGACGGGCTGCCCGCGCTGGACGCGGACCACCCTTCGCCGCGTTAGATCGCGCGCTTGAGCTCGTCGACCTTGTTCAGCTGCTCCCAGGGCAGATCGACGTCGGTGCGGCCGAAGTGGCCGTACGCGGCGGTCTGCGCGTAGATGGGGCGCAGCAGGTCCAGGTCGCGGATGATCGCGCCGGGCCGCAGGTCGAATACCTCGGGGACGATCTTCTCGATCTTGACCGGGTCGACCGTCGCGGTGCCGAAGGTCTCGATGAACAGACCGACCGGGGCCGCCTTGCCGATGGCGTAGGCCACCTGCACCTCCACCCGCTCCGCCAGCCCGGCGGCGACGATGTTCTTGGCCACCCAGCGCATCGCGTAGGCCGCCGAACGGTCCACCTTGGACGGATCCTTGCCGGAGAAGGCGCCGCCGCCGTGGCGGGCCCAGCCGCCATAGGTGTCGACGATGATCTTGCGGCCGGTCAGGCCGGCGTCGCCCATCGGGCCGCCGAGGACGAACTTGCCGGTCGGGTTGACCAGCACCCGGGTCGCCGACGAGTCCAGGGTGTCGTGGGCCAGCTCCTCGAGCACGGTCTTGAGCACGTGCTGCCGGATGTCGGGATCCAGGGTCTTCTCCAGGTCGATGCCGTCGGCGTGCTGGGTGGAGACCACCACGGTGTCCAGGCGGACCGGAACGTCGTCCTCGTACTCGATGGTGACCTGCGTCTTGCCGTCCGGGCGCAGGTAGGGCAGCGTGCCGTTCTTGCGGACCTCGGTCAGCTTCCGCGACAGCCGGTGGGCCAGCGCGATCGGCAGCGGCATCCGCTCCGGGGTGTCGTTGATCGCGTAGCCGAACATCAGGCCCTGGTCGCCGGCGCCCTGCAGGTCCAGCGGGTCGGCGGCACCCTCGACGCGGTGCTCGTGCGCGGTGTCGACGCCCTGGGCGATGTCGGGTGACTGCGCCCCGATGCCGATGTTGACCCCACACGTGTTCCCGTCGAAGCCCTTGTCCGAGGAGTCGTAGCCGATGTCGAGGATGCGCTCGCGGACCGTGTTGGTGATGTCGGCGAACGCTTCCTTGGCCGTGGTGGTCACCTCGCCCACCACGTGCACCTGCCCGGTGGTGACCAGCGTCTCGACGGCGACACGTGAACGAGGGTCCTGCGCCAGGAGGGCGTCGAGGACCGAGTCGCTGATCGCGTCACAGATCTTGTCGGGATGTCCCTCAGTCACCGACTCACTGGTAAACAGGCGACCCTTTTCGCTCACAATGCCAATCCTTCCAATTAGTTAGTTAGCCGAATTATATCGGTTGGCGTCGGCCCGGCCAGCACCTGCCCCGGTGCCGCGAAGAACTCGACCGTTCTATCCGCCGTCCCCATGCAGGAACGCGGCGATCGCATCCACGATACGACTGGCCATCAATGTCTTGGAGCCGTGCTGCAGCGCCGACTCGGTGCCGTCGGCCGCAAGCAGCCAGCCGTCGTTGCTGTCCACCTCGAAGGCCCGGCCGTCGCCCACCGCGTTGACGACCAACAGATCGCAGCCCTTGTTGCGCAGCTTCGCCCGGGCGTGAAACAGCACGTCCCCGTTGGCGTCGCCGGTCTCGGCGGCAAAACCCACGATGGCACGCATGTTGGGCAGCTCGCCGTTGGCCCGCGCCCGCACCGCACCGGCCAGCACATCGTCGTTGCGGACCAACTCGATCGTGGGCGGCTGGTCTTGCTCCTTCGGGCTCTTTTTGATCTTGGCGGCCGCAACCCGGGCGGGCCGGAAGTCGGCGACGGCGGCGGCCATCACCAGCACGTCCGCCTCGGCCGCGTGCTTGGCGACGGCGTCGCCCAGTTGCTCGGCCGAGCTGACGTGGACCACCTCGACGCCGGCGGGGTCGATCAGCCCGGCGGTGTGCCCGGCGATCAGCGTGACCTCGGCGCCGCGCTGGGCGGCGACCCGCGCCACCGCATAGCCCTGCTTGCCGGAGCTGCGGTTGCCGATGAAGCGCACCGGGTCGACCGGTTCACGCGTGCCCCCGGCCGTCACCAGCACCTTGCAGCCGGCGAGGTCGTAGGGCAGCGCGTCCTGGCGTTCCAGCAGCAGATGGGCCAGCGTGGTGATCTCCTCGGCCTCCGGCAGCCGCCCCGAGCCGCTGTCCGTGCCGGTGAGCCGCCCGGCGGCGGGTTCGAGTACCACCGCTCCCCGGCGGCGCAGCGTGGCCACATTGTCGACGGTGGCCGGGTGCAACCACATCTCGGTATGCATGGCCGGCGCGAACAGCACCGGACATCGCGCGGTGAGCAGGGTGGCGGTCAGCAGGTCGTCGGCCCGGCCGTGCACCGCCCGGGCCAGCAGGTCCGCGGTGGCCGGCGCCACCACGACCAGGTCGGCCTTCTTGCCGAGCTGGACGTGCGGAACCTCCGGCACGTCGTCGAAGACGCCGGTGCGCACCGGCTGGCCGGAGAGCGCCTCGAACGTGGCGGCCCCGACGAAGCGCAGCGCGGACTCGGTCGGGATGACGCGGACCGAATGACCGGCCTCGGCGAGCTGACGAACGACGGTGCACGCCTTATAGGCGGCGATACCGCCGGAGACGCCGACGATGACGTTTTTCGCGACCCGATCGCGGTTGTCCACAGCGCGCCCGGCCCGGCCCTGTTACTCGCCCTCGGTGTGCTCGAGGAGGTCGCCGTGGATCTCGCGCATCGCGATCGAAAGCGGCTTTTCCTGCAGCCCCGGCTCGACCAGCGGACCGACGTATTCGAGGATGCCCTCACCGAGCTGGTTGTAGTAGTCGTTGATCTGACGGGCCCGCTTGGCGGCGTAGATCACCAGGGCGTACTTGCTCGAGACGCGGTCCAGCAGCTCGTCGATGGGCGGGTTGGTGATGCCCAGCGGGGTGTCGTAGGCGCCCGGTCCCCCGGCGGACGGATCGAACCGGTCGGGGACGGCGGACAGTGCCGCGTCGGACTGCGAAATACTCACTGAGGTCAATCTCCTGGCGGATTGGAGCGGCTCGTCGCCGCTGAAAGAAACTGAAAAATCGGTGGTCAATCTTGCTGGGAAGTGGTCCGGCTTCTGGACTGGCCAGACGGGTCATGCCGGCCCGGCGCAGTTCCCACCAGCAAGGATACCAATTCGGAGCACGCTGACTCCAATTCACTGTTCACGACCACCCGGTCGAAGTCGTTTTGGGCCGCCATTTCGATGCGGGCGGTCTCCAGACGCCGCTGCATGACCTCCGGCGTTTCGGTGCCGCGGCCGACGAGCCTGGCCCTGAGGGCCTCCCAGCTGGGCGGCGCCAGGAAGACCGCCAGGGCCTCGGGCATCGCCTTCTTGACGGCCCGGGCCCCGGCCAGGTCGACCTCGATCAGCACCGGGAATCCGCGGGCCGTGGCGGCCCGGACCGGCTCGGCCAGGGTGCCGGATCGGTGCAGCCCGGAGTGGATTTCGGCCCACTCCAGCAGCGCGCCCTCGTCGATGAGCTGCTGGAAGCGGGCCGGGGTGACGAAGTGGTAGTCGACGCCGTCGACCTCCCCGGGCCGCGGCGCCCGCGTCGTGGCCGAGACGCTGAAATGCAGGTCCGGAACCCGCTCACGCAGGCACCGGACCACCGTCGACTTGCCGACCGCGGAGGGACCGGACAGCACGACCACACGTCCGTTACCTGATGGTTCAGGACGTGTCCCGTGCTGGACGTCCGGTCCCCCGCCGGCGCTCACAGGCGCTCCCTGGGCCGGTGCGCCCACGGCTCGGTTAGGAGCCGAACTTTTCCAGCAGGGCCTTGCGCTGACGATCGCCGAGACCGCGCAGACGGCGGGTCGGGGCGATCTCCAGCTCAGTCATGATCTCCTGCGCCTTGACCTTGCCCACCTTGGGCAACGCCTCGAGAAGCGCGGAAACCTTCATCTTGCCCAGGACTTCGTCGGTCTCGGCGTCCTTGAGGACCTGGGTCAGGTTGGTGCCGCCACGCTTCAGGCGGTCCTTGAGCTCTGCTCGCGCTCGACGTGCGGCAGCCGCCTTCTCCAACGCGGCCGCGCGCTGCTCGTCGGTCAACTGGGGAAGGGCCACGATTCCTCCGTATCTGATCAATCAATTTCAATCGATCTCATTTTGTCTCGCCGGTACTTCTGCCAGCGGAGACGACCGTACTCAGGCCTTCTGACGAAATCTAACCCGACCCCCTGCTTAACGGGGCAAAGTCCCAGCATGCACCGGCGCCTGACCGGCCGAAGCGGTGCTTCCGGCGGGGCTTACGACGCCAGCGCCGCACGCGGTCCTGGCATCGGCGCCGGCTCCGTTTCGGTTCGTCAATAAGCCCTCTACCTGCGGTTTCATCGCTCGGCGGCGGCGAAGGCCGGGACTGCCGGGCGGTCCCGGAAAGCCGCCGGTGAGCGGCCGTCACGCCTGGTGCGAGGGATCACGGATTTATCGCGGCGTGTCGCGCGTGTCGCGGCGTCGGTCAAACGCCAGGCCAACACCGCCGTTCGGCCAGCGCGCGGGTCCCGACGGCTCCGTAGGGGCCCCGAGGCGGCCGTGTGGCCGCGAATCCGGCACTGCGGACACCGTTTGACGATCCAGGTCACGCGGGCATCGTCCAGCAACCTGGGACACGGCCGCCGGGATTCGTCGTCGAATCGCCCGCCGGGCCGGCTGCCGCGCTGCGACGGCCCCACGTTCGCTGGTTGGCGTTCGAGCGCGCGCCACGCGAACGACGTCGGACGTGATCAAGATCTGATCGCCTGAACGGATGGTGAACTTTCGCCAACCGCCAAGGGCCGCAGCGCCGTTGGCTGCCGGGTATCAGCCGCGGCGCCGGAGGGGCGCGGGCGATTGCGACCGCTCATTTCCGCGAAAGCCGGGCAATTCCTCGGTAATTTCCGCACCCGCGGACTACAGCCAATCCAAATGCCGTAATTGCGGGACAGCGGTGCCGCCGGGCCGCATTTCAGCTAACCGGCGGGGCCGAATCCGATACGATCGAGAAGTGTCCAACCTGCGAATTCGCCAGGCAGCCGAGCTGCTCGGCGTCAGCGACGACACCGTGCGGCGCTGGATCAACCAGGGCACCCTTGCGGTCAGTCACGACGCCGCCGGCCGCAAGGTGATCGCGAGCGAGGACCTCGCCCGCTTCTCCCGCACCAATGCGCCCGCCCCGCCGGCGGACCCGCTCAGCATCGGCAGCTCGGCCCGCAACCGGTTCGTCGGGCTGGTCACCTCGGTGGTCAGCGACAAGGTGATGACCCAGGTCGAGATGCAGTGCGGGCCGTTCACCGTGGTGTCGCTGATGAGCACCGAGGCCGCCGAAGAACTGCAGCTGCGTCCCGGAAGCGTCGCGGTGGCCGTCGTCAAGGCCACCACCGTCATCGTCGAGACCGCGCGGCCCAGCACCGCGGTGGCGTCGGACTAGCGCCCGCCCACTCACACAGCCAGGTAGGCGACCGCGTCCAGCATGCGGTCGGCCGCCGCACGCAGCTCCGCCACCCCCGGCCCGGCCCGCAGCACCTCGCGGGCCACCGCGGGCAGCAGCTGCCCGGGTTCCGCGCCGCCCAGCCCGGCGAGGGCCTCCGGCCGCCCGCCCTGGACGCCGAGCCCGGGCACCAGGACCGGACCGCCCAGCGCGCTGAGGTCGGGCGCCTGCAACACCGTCGCGCCGACCACCACGCCGACATATCCCGGCCCGGACGGGGTCGCGGAACGGTTCACCACCGCCGCCTGGTCGACCACCAGCTGGGCCACCGTCCGGCCGTCGAAGGCGGCACGCTGCACGGTGGTGCCCTCGGGGTTGGACGTGGCCGCCAGCACGAACACCCCGCGGTCGTGCGCCGCGGCGGCCTCCAGCAGCGGCCGCAGCGAGCCGAAGCCCAGGTACGGGGTGGCCGTCACGGCGTCGGCGGCCAGCGGTGAATCACCCGCCCACGCGGCGGCATACGCCGCCATGGTCGTGCCGATGTCGCCGCGTTTGGCGTCGGCCAGCACCAGCACCCCGGCCGAGCGCAGCGCCGCGATGGTGCGTTCCAGCACCGCGAATCCCGCGGCGCCGTAGGCCTCGAAGAACGCGACTTGCGGCTTGACGACGGCCAACCCGGAAAACGCCTCGATGCAGATGTCGCAGAACGCCGCCAGGCCGTCGGCGGTCGTGGGCAGGTCCCAGGCACGCAACAGCTCGGGATGGGGGTCAATGCCCACGCACAGCGGTCCGCGCTCCGCCTTCGCGTCCGCCAGCCGGACGCCGAACCCGGTCACCGGTCCCCGTTACCGGGCGGGCCGCCCTGACCGATCTGGCTGTGCAGTTCTTGCAGGCTGCGCACGCCGATGTCACCGCGGATGCCCGCCTCGATGCCCTGGACGGCGGCCGAGGCGCCCTGCACTGTGGTGACACAGGGGATGTTGACCGACACTGCGGCCGAACGGATTTCGTAGCCGTCGATGCGCGGGCCGGAGTTGCCGTAGGGCGTGTTGATCACCATGTCGACCTCACCGGCCTTGATGGCGTCGACGGCCGACGTTTCGGGACGACCGGGCTGCGGGTCCTCGAAGTGCTTGCGCACCTCGTCGCAGGGAATCCCGTTGCGGCGCAACATCTCCGCGGTTCCCTCGGTGGCGAGCACGCGGAAGCCCAGGTCGGCCAGCCGCTTGACGGGGAACACCAGCGAGCGCTTGTCCCGGTTGGCCACCGAGACGAAGATGGTGCCCCGGGCGGGCAGCGACCCGTAGGCGGCGGTCTGGCTCTTGGCAAAGGCGCTGCCGAAATCGCGGTCGATGCCCATCACCTCGCCGGTGGACTTCATCTCCGGGCCCAGCAGCGAGTCGATGGCGGCCCCGTCGGTGCGGCGGAAGCGGTGGAAGGGCAGCACGGCCTCCTTGACCGCGATCGGGGCGTCCTGCGCGGCGTGGGCGCCGTCGCCGGTCGCCGCCAGCAGGCCCTCCTCGCGAAGCTGGGAGATGCTGGCCCCCAACATGACCCGGGCGCAGGCTTTGGCGAGCGGGATCGCAGTGGCCTTCGACACGAACGGCACCGTGCGACTGGCGCGCGGGTTGGCCTCCAGGACGTAGAGCACGTCGTCCTTGAGCGCGTACTGCACGTTGAGCAGGCCCACCACGCCGATGCCGTGCGCGATGGCCTCGGTCGCGCGGCGCACCTTCTCGATGTCGCTGCGGCCCAGCGTCACGGGCGGCAGCGCGCACGCCGAGTCGCCGGAGTGGATGCCGGCCTCCTCGATGTGCTCCATGATGCCGCCGATGTAGACCTCGGTGCCGTCGCACAGCGCGTCCACGTCGATCTCCACCGCGTCCTCGAGGAAGCGGTCGACGAGCACCGGGTGCTCGGGTGAGAGCTCGGTGGCGCGGGTGATGTAGCCCCGCAGCGTCTCCTCGTCGTAGACGATCTCCATGCCCCGGCCGCCCAATACGTAGGACGGCCGCACCAGCACCGGGTAGCCGATGTCCTCGGCGATCCGCTGGGCCTGGGCGAAAGTGGTTGCGGTGCCGTACTTCGGCGCCGGCAGGCCGGCCGAGGTGAGCACGTCGCCGAAGGCGCCGCGGTCCTCGGCCAGGTCGATCGCCTCCGGCGGAGTGCCGACGATCGGCACGCCCACGTCGGCCAGGCGCTGCGCCAGCCCGAGCGGTGTCTGGCCGCCCAGTTGCACGATCACCCCGGCCACGCCCGGGCCGTCACCGGCGGACTGCTGCTCGGCGCGGAACACCTCGAGCACGTCCTCGAAGGTCAGCGGCTCGAAGTACAGCCGGTCGGCGGTGTCGTAATCGGTGGACACCGTCTCCGGGTTGCAGTTGACCATGACGGTCTCAAAACCGGCCTGCGACAAGGTCGTTGCCGCGTGCACGCAGCTGTAGTCGAACTCGATGCCCTGGCCGATGCGATTGGGACCCGACCCCAGGATGAGCACCTTGGGGCGCTGCGTCTGCGGCGCCACCTCGGTCTCGGCGGCGGGGTCGAGCTCGTAGCTGCTGTAGTGATACGGCGTCTTGGCCTCGAACTCGGCGGCGCAGGTGTCGACGGTCTTGTACACCGGGTGCACACCCAGCCGCTCACGCAGCGACCGAACGCCGTTCTCGCCGGCCAATTCCGGTCGCAGCGCCGCGATCTGGCGGTCGGACAACCCGCTGTGCTTGCCGCGACGCAGCAGGTCGGCGTCGAGCACCGGGGCGGCGATCAACTCGGCACGCAAATCGATCAGCTCACCGATCTGCGCGACGAACCACGGGTCCACGCCGCTGGCCTCGGCGACCTGCTCCACCGACGCACCCAGCCGCAGCGCCAGTTCGATGTCGTAGAGCCGGCCCTCGGTCGGTGTCCGCAGCCGGGTCAGCACCTCGTCGACGTCGCCCTCGGGGTCCGGCTTGGTCCAGAAACCGGCGCGGGTGGTCTCCAGCGACCGCATCACCTTGCCGAGCGCCTCAACGAAGTTGCGGCCCAACGACATCGCCTCGCCGACGGATTTCATGGTGGTGGTCAGCGTGGGATCGGCGCCCGGGAACTTCTCGAACGCGAAGCGCGGCGCCTTGACCACCACGTAGTCCAGGGTGGGCTCGAAGCAGGCCGGCGTTTCCTTGGTGATGTCGTTGACGATCTCATCGAGCGTGTACCCGATGGCCAGCTTGGCCGCGATCTTGGCGATGGGGAAACCGGTCGCCTTGGACGCCAGCGCGCTGGACCGCGACACCCGGGGGTTCATCTCGATGACGATCAGCCGGCCGTCGACGGGGTTGATCGCGAACTGGATGTTGCAGCCGCCGGTGTCCACCCCGACCTCGCGCAGGATCGCGATGCCCAGGTCCCGCATCCGCTGGTACTCCCGGTCGGTCAGCGTCATCGCCGGCGCGACGGTGACCGAGTCACCGGTGTGCACGCCCATCGGGTCGAAGTTCTCGATCGAGCAGACCACGACCACGTTGTCGTTGCCGTCGCGCATCAGCTCGAGCTCGAATTCCTTCCAGCCGTAGATCGATTCCTCGATCAGCACGTTGGCGCTCGGGCTTTCGGCCAGCCCGGCGCCGGCCATCCGGTCGACCTCCTCGACGGACCGCGCCATCCCCGAACCGAGGCCGCCCATGGTGAAGCTGGGCCGCACCACGACCGGCAGGCCGAGCTCGGCGACCGTCTCGCGGACCTCTTCCATGGTGAAACACACTCGGCTGCGGGCGGATTCACCGCCGACCTTGGCGACGATGTCCTTGAACATCTGCCGGTCCTCGCCGCGCTGGATGGCGTCGAAGTCGGCGCCGATCAGCTCGACGCCGTGCCGCTCCAGCGCCCCGTTCTCGTACAGCGCGACCGCGGTGTTCAGCGCGGTCTGGCCGCCCAGGGTGGCCAGCACGGCGTCGATCTTGTTGCCGCGCTCGGCCTGCTGGGCGATCACCTTCTCCACGAACGCGGCGGTGATCGGCTCGACGTAGGTGTGGTCGGCGTACTCGGGGTCGGTCATGATGGTCGCCGGGTTGGAGTTGACCAGGCTGACCTGCAGCCCCTCCGCGCGCAGCACCCGGCAGGCCTGGGTGCCCGAGTAGTCGAACTCGCAGGCCTGACCGATGACGATCGGCCCCGAGCCGATCACCAGCACGTGGTTGAGGTCGGTGCGACGTGGCACTAGCGGCCCTCCCCTGCCATCAGCTCGATGAATTGGTCGAACAGGTACTCCGCATCGTGCGGTCCGGCCGCGGCCTCCGGGTGGTACTGCACCGAGAAGGCTTGCCCGTCTGCGAGTTTGACGCCTTCGACCACTCCGTCGTTGGCGCAGGTGTGGCTGACGATCGCCCGGCCGAACGGCGTGTCGAAGGACTGGCCGGCCTCGCCCTCGAGCGCGAAGCCGTGGTTCTGGGCGGTGACCGCCACCCGCCCGGTGGCGTGGTCGATCACCGGGATATTGATGCCGCGGTGGCCGAACACCATCTTGTAGGTGGACAGTCCCAGCGCCCGGCCCAGGATCTGATTGCCGAAGCAGATGCCGAACAACGGGATTCCGGCGCCCAGCACCTCGCGGGTGACCGCGACGATGTGGTCGGCGGTGGCGGGATCGCCGGGGCCGTTGGACAGGAAGACGCCGTCGGGTTTGAGGTCGGCGATCTGCTCGTAGGTCGCCGCGGAGGCCAGCACGTGGGTGCGGACGCCGCGCCGGGCGAAGTTGCGCGGCGTGTTGGTTTTGATCCCCAGGTCCAGCGCGGCGACCGTAAACCGCTGTGAGCCTTCGGGTTCCACGACGTAGGTGTCCGGCGTGCTGACCTCGCCGGCCAGGTCGGCGCCCAGCATCGACTGCTGGCCGCGCACCCGCGCCAGCAGTTCGTCCGCATCGGCGAGCGCGTCGCCGGAGAACACGCCCGCCTTCATCGAGCCGCGGGTGCGCAGATGCCGCACCACCGCGCGGGTGTCGATGCCGGCGATGCCCACGATGTGCTGGCGGACCAGTTCGTCCTCCAGGGTGCCGGTGGCCCGCCAGTTGGACGGGCGCGGCGACGGGTCGCGCACCGCGTAGCCGGCCACCCAGATCTTGTCGCCGCGGCTCTCGGCGTCCTCGCCGTTCCAGCCCGTGTTGCCGATCTGCGGCGCGGTGGCCACCACGATCTGCCGGTGGTAACTAGGATCGGTCAGCGTCTCCTGATAGCCGGACATGCCGGTGGAAAACACGGCCTCGCCCAATGTTTGGCCGACCTTGCCGAACGGTGCGCCGGTGAAGACGCGCCCGTCCTCGAGTACCAACTGCGCCTTAGTCACGTGCGCCGCTCCTCCTCACTGTGCGATGCGAGCCAGTCGTCGTAATCGCCACGGTTGTTCGCCCGGAAACCGGTGTCGATCTCGACGCCCGACGGCAGCCGCCAGCGGATCGCCAGAATGCCGATCCGGCCCGTCATCCGGCGCTCCATACGGATCTCCCTGACCGAGTCCCGTGGAATCCAAATCGGTTGGGCCCGTATCCGATCCACCATGATGCCCCCCGCGTAGCGGGTCAGCACCGCTTTGCTGCGGAAACCCAGATCGCCGGCCGCGATCCGCTCACTCCAGCCCGGTGCCATCATGGAACCGCAATAGTGGCCACGGGTGCTGATGGTCGCCGCCCCCACATGGTCCGGGATGTCGGGCAACGCCCCGATCAGCTCCGCCTGTTGCTGCGAGCGGCGATGCCAGGTCCGCATCATCAGCTGGATCACCACCGTGATCACCACCACCACCACGGCCGCGAAGATCAACGATCCCACCAGCGTGCCCGAGTTCATGAGCGCCGCTCTCCCACGCAAGCGGGAGGTGCCCCCACCACATCGCTGCGCTCTGCATCGTCGGCGGCGCGGTTCATGCCGGGGACTTCCCGTCTCGGGCGGTGACCTTGCCGCGCAGCAGCGTGGCGGTCACCGTGGCTGGCAGGGTCATCGCCTCATAGGGTGTGTTGGCCGACCGGCTGGCCAGGTCGGAACCGGCGACCGTCCACGAGGCTGTGGGGTCCACCACCGTGAGGTTGGCCGGCTCACCCACCTCCAGCGGACGGCCGTGATCGGGCAGGCCCACGATGCGGGCGGGGTTTTCGCTCATCACCCGGGCGACGTCGCGCCAGGTCAACAACCCGGGGGTGACCATCGTCTGCACCACGATCGACAGCGCCGTCTGCAACCCCAGCATGCCCGGGCGCGCCGCGGAGAACTCCACGCACTTCTCGTGCTCGGCGTGCGGGGCGTGATCGGTGGCCACACAGTCGATGACGCCGTCGGCCAGCGCCTGGCGCAGCGCCACCGCGTCGGCCGCTTCGCGCAGCGGCGGGTTCACCCGGTTTTGCCCGTCGTAACTGGCCAGCCTGCTGTCGTCGAGCATCAGGTGGTGCGGGGTGACCTCGGCGGTGATCGAGATCCCTTGCGCCTTGGCCCATTTCACGATCTCCACGGTGCCCGCGGTGGAAGCGTGGCAGATGTGCACCCGGGCGCCGGCGTCGCGGGCGAGCAGCGCGTCGCGGGCGACGATCGACTCCTCGGCGGCCCGGGGCCAGCCCGCCAGGCCCAGCCGGGCGGCGGTGGGCCCCTCATGGGCGACGGCGCCGACGGTCAGCCGGGGCTCCTCGGCGTGCTGGGCGACGAGCACGCCCAGACCGGTGGCGTATTCCAGCGCGCGGCGCATCACCAGCGGGTCGTGCACGCAGATGCCGTCGTCGGAGAACATCCGCACCTGCGCGGCCCCGGCCGCCATCATGCCCATCTCGGTGAGCTCCTTGCCGGCGAGCCCGACGGTGACGGCGCCTACCGGGTGCACGTCCACCAGGCCGACCTGCTGGCCTCGGTGCCAGACGTGGTCGGTGACCACCGGGCTGTCGGCGACCGGGTTGGTGTTGGCCATCGCGAACACCGCGGTGTAGCCCCCCAGAGCCGCTGCGGCCGAGCCGGTTTCGATGTCCTCGGCGTATTCGCGCCCGGGCTCGCGCAGATGGGTGTGCAGGTCGACGAGGCCGGGCAGCAGGACCTGGTCGGTGGCGTCGATGACGTCGGCGGTGTCCGGGATGTCCAGCGTCGCCCCGATGTCGGCGATCTGCCCGTCATCGACGAGGACGTCGACGCGATCCCCTTCGCCGTACAGCCTGACCCCACGCAGCAGCACGCTCACGCCGCACCCTCTTCTCCGGCTGATTCGGTGCCGACCAGCACGTGGAACAGCACCGCCATCCGCACGTGGACACCATTGGAAACCTGTTGCAGCACAGCCGATTGCGATGAGTCCGCCACCGACGAGGCGATCTCCATGCCGCGCAGCATCGGCCCCGGGTGCAGCACCACGGCGTGGCCGGGCAGCATCGCCTGGCGGCGATCGGAAAGCCCGTACAGCGAAGAGTATTCGCGCACCGACGGGAAGAACCCGCCGTTCATCCGCTCGGCCTGCACCCGCAGCATCAGCACCGCGTCGGCGGCGGGCAGCTCGGCGTCGAAGTCGTTCGACACGGTGACCGGCCAGCCCTCGACGCCGACCGGCAACAGCGTCGGCGGCGCGACCAGCACCACCTCGGCGCCCAGGGTGTGCAGCAGCATCACGTTGGAGCGCGCGACCCGGCTGTGCAGGATGTCGCCCACGATGACGATGCGACGGCCCTCGATGCCGCCGAGCCGCTGGCGAATGGTGAGCGCGTCCAGCAGCGCCTGGGTCGGGTGCTCGTGGGTGCCGTCGCCGGCGTTGATCACCGACGGCCCCCCGTCGTCGTTGGCCGCGGTCCAGTCGGCGAGCAGGTGCGCGGCGCCGGAGGCCGGGTGGCGGATGATCAGCGCGTCGGCGCCGGCGGCGCGCAGCGTGAACGCGGTGTCGCGCAGCGACTCGCCCTTGCCCACCGACGATCCGGAGGCGCTGACGTTGATCACGTCGGCGCTCATCCACTTGCCGGCCACCTCGAAGGACACCCGGGTGCGGGTCGAGTTCTCGTAGAACATCGTGACGATGGTGCGGCCGCGCAGCGTCGGCAACTTCTTGATCTCGCGACCCACCAGCGCCTGCGCGAACCGGTCGGCGTCGTCGAGGATGGCGGTGGCGTCATCGCGGCTCAGGTCGCCGGCCGCCAGCAGATGCCGCGTCATCGTGAGATCACCACCCCGTCATCGCCGTCGTTCTCGCTCAGCAGCACGTGCACGCTCTCGGCGCGCGAGGTGGGGACGTTCTTGCCCACATAGTCGGCGCGCAGCGGCAGTTCGCGATGGCCGCGGTCGACCAGCACCGCCAGCTGCACCACCCGCGGCCGACCCACGTCGCGCAGCGCGTCCAGCGCGCAACGCACCGAGCGGCCGGAGTACAAGACGTCGTCGACCAGGATCACCAGCGCGTCGTCGATGCCGCCGGCCGGAATCGAGGTGGCTTCCAGCGGTCGCGGCGGCTTCTGCATCAGGTCGTCGCGGTAGAGCGTGATGTCCAGGGCGCCGTGGCCGACCTCGACGCCGCTGTATTCGCCGATGTTGGTGGCGAGCCGATTGGCGAGGATCACACCGCGGGTCGGGATGCCGAGCAGCACCACCCGTGGCGCGTCGGGACCGTCCAGCGCGGTCTTTTCGATGATCTGATGCGCAATGCGGGAAATGGTGCGGCCCACATCGGCCGCCGACATCAACTCCCGGGAATCGCTGCCCAAGCCGGTGTCGCCCGCAGCACCCATGACGAAACTTGACCTCCTTCTCCGCCTCGCCGGACGGATCGTTAAAGGATGTCGACTGCGTGGCAGCGTAGCACTTGTTTCGGGTGCTGCGGTCGGCGTGTCCGCGGGATGAGCTACTATCGAATGTATGTTCGAATCACCGGAGGAAGCCGCGTTGCTCGCGCGGATCGCCGCGCAGGAGCGAGCCAAATCGGCGGCTGCGGCGGACCAGGCGCGGGCGGCCGCGGCGCTGGATGCGCTGCGCCGCTCGAACGAGGCGGCCGCCGGGGTGCCGGTCCCTCAGCGCGGCCGCGGCGTGGCCAGCGAGATCGCCTTGGCACGACGGGACTCGCCCGCCCGCGGCGGCAGGCATCTCGGATTCGCCAAGGCATTGGTCCACGAGATGCCACACACCCTGGCGGCGCTCGAGCGCGGGCAATTGTCCGAATGGCGGGCCACCCTGATCGTGCCTGATCGTGCGTGAGTCGGCATGCCTGGACGTCGACGATCGCCGCGCGCTGGACGCCGAATTGTGCGGCGACACGTCCTCGTTCGACGGTATGGGAGATGCCCGGATCGCGGCGGCGGCAAGGGCAATCGCCTATCGGCTCAATGCGCAGGCGGTCGTGGATCGTGCCGCGAAGGCCGAATCCGAACGGACAGTGACGATCCGGCCGGCCCCCGACACCATGACGTGGGTGACAGCCCTGTTGCCCGTGGCCCAGGGCGTCTCGGTGTACGCGGCCCTCAAGCGGGCCGCCGACACCACCTTCGATGAACGCTCGCGTGGCCAGGTGATGGCCGACACGCTGGTTGAGCGCGTCACGGGACGACCCGCCGGGGCCGCTCAGCCGGTGGCGGTCAGTCTGATCTTGTCCGACGAGACCCTATTCGGGAACGCCGCCGAGGCGGCCATCGTCGATGGGTATGGCCCGATTCCGGCGGCCGTGGCCCGCCAGCTGGTAAGCGCTGCGGTCACTGACGCTCGGTCGCGGGCCACGCTGCGACGGCTCTATCGGCATCCGCGTTCGGGGGCCCTGGTGACGATGGAATCGCGGGCGCGCCGTTTCCCAAAAGGCCTGGCCACCTTTATCGGGCTGCGGGATCAGCGCTGTCGCACACCGTACTGCGATGCCCCCATCCGCCACCGCGACCACGCCCGGCCGCATCATCGCGGCGGGCTGACGACCGCGGCCAATGGGCTGGGCCTGTGCGAGCACTGTAACTACGTCAAGGAAGTGCCCGGCTGGCGTGTCACGGCCACAACGGACGAAAATGGTGCACACACAGCCGATTTCACCACGCCCACCGGCATGCACTACCAATCGGGCGCGCCACCGGCACCCGGGCCGTCGGGGGTGGACGTCAGTGAGCTGGAAATCAGCGTGGGTGTCCGTCTCGCCGATCATCGCGCCGCCTAGATGCAGCGCGCCACTACGCGCCGACGGCGTCTACCGTGGCGACAGTGACGGACCCGACCTGTTCCTCCGGATTCTCCGGCTTACAACGGATGGACTTCGACGCGCTCTACCGCGGCGAGAGCCCCGGCGAAGGCATCCCGCCGATGGCCACACCGCCATGGGATACCAAGGCTCCCAAAGACAGTGTCATCGCATGGCATAACCGTGGCTGGGTCCACGGGGACGTCCTCGACATCGGTTGCGGGCTCGGCGACAACGCCATATATCTGGCCAAGAACGGCTACCGGGTGACCGGTCTGGACCTCTCCCCGACCGCATTGATCACCGCCGAACGGCGGGCCGCGGATGCCGGCGTGAACGTGACGTTCGCGGTGGCCGACTCGACCAGGCTCGAGGGCTACACCAGCGTATTCGACACCGTCGTCGACAGCGGCATGTTCCACTGCCTCGACGACCACGGCAAGCGCCGCTACGCCGCCGCGGCACGCCGCGCGACGAAGCCGGGTGCCACGCTGTTGATCAGTTGCTTCTCCGACGCAAACCCCACCGACCCGGAGTGGCCGCGGCCCGCGGTGTCCGAGCAGACGCTGCGCAACGTCCTCGGGGGCGCGGGCTGGGACATCGAGTCGCTGGGGCCGGCGACCATGCGGCGTGAGTTAGACGGCAAGCAAATCGAAATGGCGTTCTGGTACGTCCGCGCGCAGCGGCGCTAACCGTGCACCGCCGACGGCCCGCTAACCTGACCGGGTGAACCTCGACACCAATGCCGCCGCTGTCCGCGAAGTGTGCGACGCCGGCCTGCTCGCCGGTGCGGTGACCGTGGTCTGGCAGCGCGGAGAACTCCTGCAGGTCAACGAAATCGGCTACCGCGACGTGGACGCGGGTCTGCCGATGCAGCGCGACACGCTGTTTCGCATCGCGTCGATGACCAAGCCGGTGACGGTCGCGACGGTGATGAGCCTGGTCGACGACGGCAGGCTGACGCTCAAGGACCCGGTCACCCGCTGGGCGCCGGAGTTGGCCGACGTGCGGGTGCTCGACGATCCGCACGGCCCGCTCGACCGGACGCACCCGGTGAACCGCGCCATCCTGATCGAGGACCTGCTCACCCACACCAGCGGGCTGGCCTACGGCTTCTCGGTGTCCGGGCCGATCTCCAAGGCCTACATGCGGCTGCCCTTCAATCAGGGCCCGGACGCCTGGCTGGCTGAGCTGGCCAAGCTGCCGCTGGTGCATCAGCCCGGCGACCGGGTCACCTACAGCCACTCCATCGACCTGCTGGGCGTCATCGCCTCCCGCGTCGAGGACAAGCCGTTCCACGAGGTGCTCGACGAACGCATCCTGGGCCCCTCGGGCATGACCGACACCGGGTTCTTCGTCTCACCCGAGGCGCGGCGCCGCGCGGCGACCATGTACTCCCTCGACGAACAGAGCCGGCTGCACCACGGCGTGATGGGCCCACCGCACATCACCCCGCCCTCGTTCTGCAACGCCGGCGGCGGATTGTGGTCAAGCGCCGACGACTACCTGCGGTTCGTGCGGATGCTGCTCGGCGGCGGCACGGTCGACGGGGTGCGGGTGCTCTCGGAAGAGTCCGTCCGGTCGATGCGGACCGACCGGCTCACCGACGAGCAGAAGCGGCACAACTTCCTGGGCGCGCCGTACTGGGTGGGCCGCGGCTTCGGGCTGAACCTGTCGCTGGTGACCGATCCGGCCAAGAGCACACCGCTGTTCGGGCCCGGCGGCCTCGGCACGTTCAGCTGGCCCGGCGCCTATGGGACCTGGTGGCAGGCCGACCCGAGCGCGGATCTGATCCTGCTCTACCTGATTCAGAACCTGCCGGACCTGACCGTCGACGCCGCCACGGCCGTCGCGGGAAACACGTCGCTGGCCAAACTCCGCACGGCTCAACCGCGATTCGTCCGCAACACCTATCGCGCCCTCGACCTTTAGAGTCACATCCCGATGCCCGAATACCCACCCGACCGCATCAGCGGTTCGCGGCTGCTGCTGCGCCTACCCACGCTCGACGACGCCGGGGCGCTGTTCCAGCGGGTCGCCCGGGACCCACAGGTCACGAAGTATCTGCTCTGGGCGCCGCACCCCGACGTGGCCGCGACGCGGCGCGTGATCACCGAGAAACTTAACGCCGGCGCGGACGAGAAGACCTGGGTCATCGAGTCGCGGCACCGCGGCGAGGTGATCGGGCTGGCCAGCTGCCGGCGCACCGCGCCGCACTCGGTCGAGGTCGGCTACTGCCTGGGCCGGCGCTGGTGGGGCAAGGGGTTGATGTCCGAGGTGCTCGGCATGCTGCTCACCGCGCTCGACGCCGATCGCGAGGTGTACCGCGTCTGGGCCACCTGCAGTGTGGACAACGAGCGCTCGGCGCGGCTGCTCGAGCACGCCGGCTTCTTCCTGGAGGGGCGGTTGGCCCGGCACGCGGTGTATCCGACGATGGGGCCCGAACCGCAGGACAGCCTGCTGTACGCCAAGATCTTGCGCTGACTAAGCCCTTTCCGCCACGCTGTCCCGCTCGAGCGCCCGGCGCGCGTAGGCCCGCACGTCGGCGTCGCCGTCTTTGAGCGCCAGTCCGAGCGCGTCCCGGGCGGCCGGCTCGGCGGCCCACCGGGTCAGGCTGAGCACGGCCGCCTTGCGCACGTCCAGATGGGCGTCGCCCAGCGCGTCGGCGAGATGCGGAACCGCGAAGTCGACCGGCGCGCCGGCCAGCGCGCGGGCCGCGCCTTCACGCACCTGCCAGGCCGGTGCCCCAAGCGCCTGCTTGATGGCGGCGTAATCGTCTTGGCCGCAACCCAATTGGCCCAGCGCGGCCAGGGCGGCGGCGCGAACCAGTGGGTCGGAGTCGGCGACGAGCCGGCGCACCGCATCGGCCCCGTCGCGCAGCGTTGCCAGCCCGGCGGCCGCCGCGATGCGGACCTCGCGGTTCTCGTCAACGGCGGCGGCGACGACACCGGTCACGTCGTCGACGGACACCAGCGCGCGCACCGCCTCGATGCGGACCCGGTGATCCGCGTCGTCGAGGGCGTGACGGTATTGCGTGGCGTCGCCGGCCCGCCGGGCGGCCAGCACGTATAGCGAGGCCGCGCGCACTACCCGATCGACCGAATCCAGGTGCTCGCGCACGCTTTCCGGCTGCGGCAGCACCTCGACCAGCTCGCGGATGCCGTCGGCGCTGGTGAGGCGGACCGAGGCATCGCCGTCCTTCAGCGCGGCGATCAGGGCCGGCGCATATCCGTCGGGGATGTGCTCGGTCAGCGTCGACACCGCGGTGCGGCGCACGCCGGGATCGGCGTCGGCGAGGTAGGGATCGAGGTCGGCCATCGTGGGCTCCTCGAGCGCCAGGACCTCGGCGATGCGCGGCGACGGTGGCTCGAACGCGGTTGTGGCCGAGGCGATTCGGGACACCGCGCTGACCGGCGCCTGGCCGCCGACCAGCGGCGGCTGCTCCACCGGGTACACGGTCCGGTCGGTGGGCGGCAGGCCATCGAGCTCCGGGACCGGCACGAAATACGGCGCCACCGGCCGTTTGAGGAACACCATCTCGCCATCGGCGTCCTTGCGCAGGTTGAGGTGATAGCCCCATTGGTTGTCGTCGCGGCCGGGCAGGTCGGCGCGATCGTGATACAGGCCCCACCGCGATTCGGTGCGGGTGTGTGACGAGCGGGCGGCCATCTCGGCGCAGTCGCGGATGAACGACACCTCCACCGCGCGCATCAGCTCGTGCGGATTGCGGGCGCCCATCTCGGCGATCTCGGCGCGCATCCGCTCGAAGGTACGGATGGCCAGCGACAGCTTGGCCCCGGTCTTGGGCGGCGCGACGTAATCGTTGACGAAGCGGCGCAGCTTGTATTCGACCTGGGGCTGCGGCGGGCCGTCCGGATGCCGCAGCGGCCGGTAGATCAGCTCGTGCGCCTCGCGCACCTGATCCTCCGGAAGCTGTTGCGGCGCAGCGACATCGGCCAGTGTCGAGGCGGCGTGCGTGCCGGCCAGGTCGCCGAACACGAACGCCCCGATCATGTAGTTGTGCGGCACGCAGGCCATGTCACCGGCGGCGTACAACCCGGGCACCGTGGTGCGGGCATGCTCGTCGACCCATACTCCGGACGCGGAATGCCCGCTACACAAACCGATTTCGGAGATGTGCATCTCGATGTCGTGGGTGCGGTAGTCGTGGCCCCGGTTGGCGTGGAAGGTGCCGCGGGTGGGCCGCTCGGTGGTGTGCAGGATGTTCTCCAGCGCGGTCAGTGTCTCGTCGGGCAGATGGGACACCTTGAGGTAGATGGGTCCGCGCGCGGAGTCGATCTCGGTTTTGACCTCGGCCATCATCTGGCCCGACCAGTAGTCGGAGTCGACGAACCGCTCGCCGTGTGCGTTGACCTGATAGCCGCCAAAGGGATTGGCGACGTACGCGCATGCCGGGCCGTTGTAGTCCTTGATCAGCGGGTTGACCTGGAAGCACTCGATGCCCGACAGCTCCGCCCCCGCGTGGTAGGCCATCGAGTAGCCGTCGCCGGCGTTGGTCGGGTTCTCGTAGGTGCCGTACAGGTAGCCCGATGCGGGCAGGCCGAGCCGGCCGCACGCGCCGGTGGCCAGGATGACCGCCTTGGCGCCGACCGTGACGAATTCGCCGGTGCGCGTGTTCAGCGCGGCGGCGCCGACCGCCCGCCCGCCGTCCACCAGCACCCGCACCGGCATCAGCCGGTTCTCGATCTGGATCTTCTCGCGCATCGACCGTTGCCGCAGCACCCGGTACAGCGCCTTCTTGACGTCCTTGCCTTCGGGCATCGGCAGCACGTAGGAGCCCGAGCGGTGCACCCGGCGCACGGCGTATTCGCCGTGCTCGTTCTTCTCGAACTTCACGCCGTAGCGCTCCAGCCGCTGCACCATCGCGAAGCCGCGGGTGGCGGTCTGATACACGGTGCGCTGGTTGACGATTCCGTCGTTGGCGCGGGTGATCTCGGCGACGTAGTCCTCGGGTTCGGCCTTGCCCGGGATCACCGCGTTGTTGACGCCGTCCATGCCCATCGCCAGGGCGCCGGAGTGGCGCACGTGGGCCTTCTCCAGCAGCAGCACCTGCGCGCCGCTCTCCGCGGCCGACAACGCCGCCATGGTGCCGGCTGTGCCGCCGCCGATCACCAGGACGTCGCAGTCGAGCCGGACCGGGGCCGCCGGGTCAGGAATCTGCATCATGCCGCCACCGCCGAGTGATTAAGTGCCGCAATGACTTCCGCGCGCAGCGCGGGGCGCTGCCGGTCGGCGCGCGGCTCGGGCACGTCGACCACGGTGCGCAGCGGCTGGCCGGCCTTGCCCAGCACGGCGATGCGATCGCCCAGCAGCAGCGCCTCGTCGACGTCGTGGGTGACGAAGACGATCGTCGTCGGATGGGCACGCCAGGTGTCGATCAGCAGCCGCTGCATGGCCGTCCGGGTCTGGGTGTCCAGCGCGCCGAACGGCTCGTCCATCATCACCGCGCGCGGCGCCCCGGCCAGCCCGCGGGCCAGCTGAACGCGCTGCCGCATGCCGCCGGACAGGCTCTTGGGCAAGTAGTCGCCGAAGCCGGTGAGACCGAGCTCGGCGATCCAGCGGTCGGCCTCGGCGCGCCGGCCGGCCCGGGCGACGCCGCGCAGCCGCAGGGCCAACTCGATGTTGGAGCGCACGGTGCGCCAGGGCAGCAACGCGTTGTCCTGGAACACCATGCCCCGGTCGCCCGAGGTGGTGGTCACCTCGTCGCCGTCGGCGACGATCCGGCCCTCGTCGGGCCGCAGCAGTCCGGCCAGCGCCCGCAGCACGGTCGACTTGCCGCAGCCCGAGGGGCCGGTGAGCACCAGAATCTCCCCGGGGCGCACCGTCAGGCTCAGCCCGTCGATCACCGGTTCTCCGGTGTAGGACAAGCGAACCCGATCGAGTTCCAGACTCACTCCCACAGTCATCGCTGTTCCTCCTCCGCACGCGGCAGCCAGTTGGTCACCCGGCGGCCCACCACCTCGACGGCCGCCGCCGTCGCGAAACCCAGGACGCCGATGGTGATGATGCCGACGAACACCTGCGGGTAGGCCAGCACGGTGTAGTCCTGCCAGGTGCGATAGCCGATCCCGAGCCGGCCCGAGATCATCTCGGCGGAGATCACGCAGATCCACGCCACGCCCATACCGACCGACAGGCCCCCGAACACTCCCGGCAGGATGCCCGGCAGCACCACCTGCTTCAGCACATCCCACCGCCCGCCGCCGAGCGTGCGCACCGAGTCCTCCCACAGCGTGGGCAGCGCCCGCACCGCGTGCCGGGTGCTGACCAGGATCGGGAAGTACGCCGCGAGGAAGGTGATGAACACGATGCCCGCCTCGTCGGTCGGGAACAGCAGGATCGCCACCGGCACCATCGCGATGGCCGGAACGGGTCTGACCAACTCGGTCAACGGGCCGAATGTGTTGGCGAACAAGCGGGAACGCCCCAGCAGCACGCCCGTCGCGACCCCGACCACCGCGGCCAATCCGAAGCCGGTGAGGATGCGGATCAGCGACTGCGCCAGGTCAAGCCAGTACTCGGAGGTACCGAGCCGGCGGCCCAGCGCGTGCACGATCTCGGTGACGGTGGGCAGCGTGTCGAAGCGCAGCAGCAGCCGCACCTTGTCGGCGGTGAGCACCTGCCACAGCCCGACCGCGGCGGCGACCGACGCGAGCCGCAGCAACCGCCACTGCCACGGCGAGCCGGCACGGCGCGGGGCGGGCGCCGCCGGGTCCGTGTCGACGACTTGCGCCGACACCGGGGCTGCCGGGTCGCCGGTCAGATATGCGGTCATACCGAACCTCCAAGGGCCTGTTCGTAATTCACGATGGCGCCGCCCGGGTGTGCGGCGAGATAGCGATGCGCGCCGGCCGGCGTTCCGAACGGCAGGTAGTTCTGGCCGTCCTGCACCCAGACCGCCTTGTCGGCGAACCACCGGGTGCCCAGCTCCGCGTCGGGAACATAGGCGGCCCGAACCTTGGCGCCGTGGGCGGTCGCCTCGCGCACCGCCCGAAGCAGGGCGGTCGGGTTGGCGACGGTTTGCGTGGAATCCGAACCGTCCAGCCACAGTTCGCTAGCCAGGGCGGGATCCCCGCGCAGCGCCGACGGGTTGGCGGTGGCGGCCCGGGCCGCGTCGTAGTTCAGGCCGCGGGCGCCGAACACGGTGCGCAGCGGGCCGTCCTGGACGAAGCCGGACACGTCGAGGTCGGCGAAGTCGCCGATCGACTTCAGGTACGGCACATCGTTTTTCAACGCCTCGACCAGCGACGGTTTGAGCGTGGTGTCGAACGAGGTACCACCGGGGCCGTTGTAGAGGTACACCACCTCCTGCGGCAATCCGCTCCCCTGGGCGACGATCCGGGCTGCCTCCAGCGGCTTGGAGTTGAGGAAATCTCCTGCGTCCAGTTGCGCCTGCAGGAAGGCGCCCAGCACCTCCGGATGAGACGCCGCATACGAGCGCCGCACCACCACCCCGTGCAGGGTGGGCAGGTTCAGCTCGGCGCCGTCGTACAGCAGTTTGGCCTTGTTCTGGAACACCAGCAACCCTGGCCAGGCAACGAATTGCGAAAGGCCCTGCACCTGACCGGATTCCAAGGCGGACGCGCCCACCTGCGGCTGCTGATTGAGCACCTCCACACCCTGGATTCCGCCCCTGTCCAGCGCGCGCATCAAGGTACCGTGACCGGCCGACCCCACACTCGCCGAGACCTTGGAGCCGGCCAGGTCGCGCAGCGTGGTGGCCGACGAACCGGGGGCCACCACCACCATGTTCAGCGCGCCCTTGGGGTTGTAGCCGGTGATGGACACGATCTCGGTCTTCGCCAGCGGGTTGGCCTGCGTCTTGGAGCCGTTGATCAGCATCGGATAGTCGCCCATCGAGCCGATGTCGATCTTCTCGGCGAGCATCTGCGCGGTGATCGGGGCGCCGGTGTCGTAATCCTGCCACCGCACCGCGTATTTGGTACCAGTGCGGGTGGTGATGTCGGCCAGCCGGTGCTCCAGGTAGCCCTGCGCGCGCAGCAGCGTGCCCGCGGTGACGGTGTTGATGGTCTTGGACTGGTATCCCACCACCACGTTGACCACACCGGAGGACTGCGACAGGGATTCCAGTGAGCAACCGGTGGTGAGCGCGGCGATCGCGATCACCACCGACGCCAGCCGGATGGCGCGTCGTTTCATGGAAGGTCCTGGGGTCGAGCGCTTTTCAGCGAAGGAGATAGGGCATGTTGACCGTGACGGCGCCGGTGGGACACCGGGCCGCGCAGGGACCGCAGTACCAACACTCGTCGACGTGCATGAAGGCCTTGCCGGTGTCGGGGTTGATGGCCAGCGCATCGAGCGGGCAGACCTCCACGCACAGCGTGCAGCCGTCGATACACAGCGATTCGTCGATGGTGACCGGCACGTCGGCGCGGTTGTTGTTGATCAGCGTCATGGGTTGCTCCTCATCAGGTTGCCCCGCATGGTGATTCGATCGCCCCGCATCCGGATGTACTCCAGGTCGACGGGGGTGCCGTCGGCGAGGCTGGTGAGCCGCTCCAGCATCAGCAGCGCCGCACCGTCGGGCACCTGCAGCGTGGCCGCCGAGTGCGCGTCGGCGGGAATGGCCTCCAGCGCCAGCGCCGCCGACCCCAGCCGTTGCCCGCTCACCTCCTCGATGAGCGCGAACAGGTCGTTGGTCTCCAGCGGGTGGGTCAGCACCTCGCGGCCGATGTCCGGGGCGAGGTAGGTGAGGTCGAGGCTGAGCGGCAGGTCCCCCAGGTACCGCAGCCGCTCGATGAACACCGCCTGCTCGCCCGGTTGCAGCCGCAGCCGGCGGGCCACCGACGGCGGCGCGGTGACCGGCATCGCGGCGCGCACCTCGTTGCGGACCTCACCGAGGTCCTTGAAGGTCTCCTTCAGACCCAGCAGCGCGTCGAGCCCGTGGTCGTACTTGCGCTGTGCGACGTGCGTGCCGACCTTGGGTCCGCGGTCGATCAACCCCTCGTGCTTGAGCACGGTCAGCGCCTCGCGAATGGTGTTGCGGGAGACGGAGAATTCGGCGGCCAGGTCCAGCTCGGCGGGCAGGCCCTCCGGGTAGGCGTCGGAGTGGATCTGCTGGCGCAGCACGTCGGCGACCCGGCGGGCGCGGTCGGCCCTGGGTCCTCCAATGGGTACTGGTTGCGCCACGGGAGTCACGCTAACGCAGCTCAGGGCCGTTTTTCGGGTCGCCGATCGGGCCCCGTCAGGGCGGCCGCGGGTATTGCGCCGGGCGGCGTCAAGGCCCGACCAGCCAAAACCGCCACCCGCCGCGGTATTGCGCCACCTGCGCGAACGCGCCGGCTTTGTGATCCCGGTGAGCAGAACCTGCCAGGCCGTCGGCCCGACGATTCCCGGATGGACTCCCGAGGGCGCAAGATGGCGTGCATGACGGACGTTTCGAAGCACGCGTTGACCAAGGTGCCGGCGGTCACCCTGGGGTTCTGGGTCATCAAGGTCTTGGCGACGACGTTGGGCGAGACGGGCGGCGACACCGTCACGATGACGCTGAATTGGGGCTACGCGGCGGGGGTCGCGATTTTCGGCGTCGCGCTGGTGACGCTGGTCGCGGCGCAGATCCTCGCCAAGCGATTTCATGCGGCCCTCTACTGGGCGACGATCGTGGCCTCGACGACGTTCGGCACCGTGCTGGCCGATTTCGCGGACCGATCGCTGGGCATCGGCTACACGGGCGGGTCGCTGCTGCTGCTGGCGTGCCTGCTGGCCACCCTGGGACTCTGGCGCTGGTCGCAGGGCACCGTGTCGGTCAGCACCGTCTCCACGCCCAAGGTGGAGGCCTTCTACTGGGCGACCATCACGTTCTCGCAGACGCTGGGCACCGCGCTCGGCGATTGGCTGGCCGACACACGCGATTTCGGTTACGAACGCGGCGCGCTGGTGTTCGCGGTCGGCCTGGCGGTGGTCGCGGCCCTGTACTTCTGGACATCCGTCTCCCGCGTCACCCTGTTCTGGGTCGCGTTCATCCTCACCAGGCCGCTAGGGGCGACCGTCGGTGACTTCATCGACAAGCCCGTCGCCGACGGCGGCCTGGCGTGGAGCCGCCCGCTCGCCTCGGCGGTGCTCGCGGCGCTGATCGCTGTGCTGATCGTCGTCATACCGCAGCGCCCCGGTCACCACCCCGGCCGGACCAAAGCCGATGGGACGGAACATCATTCGGAGCCCGGCGTCGAGCAGCCGGACCGGGATCCACGCTGACCCGCCGCTCCGGCGGCGGCGCTCATCGAGAAGTTAATCCGGAAACCGGGCGCCACCGGCGGTGATGGCGACGGCGTGAGGAGCTTTCTCAACGATTTCACAGCGAATTCACCGTACGGTTTGTGACGTCGGTAAGGACGGCGGCACAAAGGAGCGGGATGCCACCCGGCACGCAGCAGCGTCAGGCGACACCGCTCATGATGCTTCCCCCGATGGGCCTGCGCGAGCGTCGCATCGAAGAATGCCCGACGATGTGGTTCAACCGTGACTTCTTCGAACAACCGTGGCCTGATTGGAAAGTCGACGTCGACCTCGACAGCGTGACGACGTTCTTCAGCCACACCAATCCCGGTGAGACCGTCGTCGGCCACCCGGTGCGCATCACGCTGGAAAACCCGGGTGTCGTGTGGGTGTCGACCAACCGGTTCTGCCGGATGGGCGGCCCGTTCGCCGAGGTGCTGATCGAGGCCCGCTGGCCCGACTGAGGGTCCCTGCGGCGCTCGTCGTAGCGTTGAAACATGAGAGTCCTGCTCGTCGAGGATGAACCGCGGCTGTCCGCCACCGTGGCCAGGGGGCTCAAGGCGGAAGGCTTCGTCGTCGTGACGGCCGGCAACGGCGTCGACGGCCTGCGGGAGGCCACCGAAAACGGTTTCGACGCAATCATTCTCGATATCATGCTGCCCGGGCTCAGCGGCTATGAGGTGCTGCGCCGGATGCGGTCGCACAACGTGTGGACACCGGTGCTGATGCTGACCGCCAAGGACGGCGAGTATGACGAAACCGACGCCTTCGACCTGGGGGCGGACGACTATCTGACCAAGCCCTTCTCGTTCCGGGTGCTGGTGGCGCGACTGCGTGCGTTGATTCGTCGCGGGGCGCCGGCGCGGCCGGTGGTGCTGGAAGCCGGGACGCTGGCGCTGGATCCCGCCCGGCACACGGTCAAACGGGGCTCGACCCCGATCGCGCTGACCCCCCGGGAGTACGGGGTGCTCGAATTCCTGATGCGCAACAAGGACGTGGTGGTGACCAAGGCCGAGATACTGCAGAACGTGTGGGACGCGCATCATCACGGCCCGGACAACGTGGTCGAGGTCTACGTGGGATACCTGCGCCGCAAGATCGATGCCCCCTTCGGCACCAACACCATCGAGACGATTCGGGGCGTCGGTTACCGATTGCTCTGCTGAGACACGGGCAACGTCACGATCATCCTGGTTCCACCGGAGGGCGGATCGCCGATGGTGACCGTCCCCCCGTGTGCCGCAACGACCTCGGCGACGATCGCCAGGCCGAGGCCCGTCCCTCCCCCGCTGCGGGACCGGTCGGAGTCCAGGCGCACGAAGCGTTCGAAGACCCGGTTGCGGTCGGCGGGAGCGATTCCCGGGCCGTCGTCGCTGACGGTGAGCACCGCCGCCCCATCCCCGTCGCCGACCTCGATGGCCACACACGAAACCGCGTGGCGGACAGCGTTTTCGACAAGGTTGCGGATCATCCGCGACATGGCCACCGGGTCGGCTTCCAGGCGCACCGGACGGATATCGGTGTGCACCACGCATTGCGTGTCACGCTGCGCGCGTTCGGCTTCGGCGCGCGCGAGGTCATCGAGCGCCACCTGCTCCTTGCGCCGCAGCAGCGTCTGCTCGTCGGCGCGGGCCAGCAGCAGCAGATCATCGATCAGGGTGTGCATGCGCTGCGCCTCGGGCAGCAACGTGTTCACCGCCAGGTCGGCGTCGAGCAGATCGGGATGGGCCTCGGCCACTTCCAGCCCGGAGATGATGGTGGTCAGCGGGCTGCGCAATTCGTGCGACGCGTCGCCGACGAAGCGTTGCTGCGCACGGTGACCCGCCTCCAGCCGCGACAGCATCTCGTTCATCGTGACGGCCAGGGCCGCGATCTCGTCGTGGCTGTCCGGCACCGGCACCCGCTCGGCCAGATCAGACGTCGAGATGTCGGCCACCCTGGCCCGGATGGCGTCCACCGACTGCAGCGACCGGCGCACCAGCCAGTAGGTCGCCCCCGCCACCACCCCGACGATGACCGGCGCGCTGCACGCCAGCAGGATCGCCAGCGTCCGCGCGGTCGCCTCGACCGCCTCGCTGCCTCCCCCCACCAGCACCGTGTACACGCCGGATCGGGTCGCGACTTTCTGGCCGCTGACCCGCATGTCGTCGCCGGCCACCGCGTCGTCGGGCAGGCCGCGGCGCAGGTTGAAGTCGAACTCGCTCGCCGGAACCAGCGGTGTGTTCGGGGCGGAGCCGGATCGCTTGACCACCTTGCCATCCGGACCGAGCAGCTGGGTCGCGACCACCCGCTGGTCGGTGTTCAGCAAATGATTGTCCAGGTCGTCGGGTGAATCGGACTGCAGCGCCTTGGTGATATCGCGGACCCGCTCGGCGGCGGCGTAATCGACGCCCGCCAACAGCGTGCGGTACAGGATCGCGTCCAAACCCGCGCCGGCCACACCGAGCGCGCACAGCACGACGATCGCCGACACGGCCGCCGAGCGAGCCGAGATGCCCAGGTGGGCGAGCCGCCACCGGGCCACCCGCCCGCTTCGCCGAGACGGCCCGACACCGGATATTCGCACGTCGTTAATTCTGCAGCCCCGCGGCCCGACTGAAAACACCGAGCTCAGCGCGTTCTCAGCGGCCTCTCAGCGACAGCGTCCTAGGCTGACCCCGTCATGTTCAGTACTGCACGCCCTGTGCGTCGTCACGATCGTGCGATCGCCCGAATACTCGTCGGCGCGGCAGTCGTGTTCGGCTCCGGTGTCCTGGGAGCGGCACCGGCCGGCGCCGACCCGAGCCCGTTCAACACCCTCAGTTCGAGCTGCAACCAATCGGCTCCCGCGGGCCGCGACGCCCTCCTGCAGGGGATCCGGCGAGGCATAGCCGACTGGTCGCCGGGCGCACCGCACACCTCGGCGCGCACCACGTGCGGCCCGAATCCGGCTCCGACGACCGGCTGATCGCTCAGCTGCTGTCGGCGGCCGACGGCAGAGCCGGGGCGTCGTCGGCACCGTTGTTGCGCGCGCCGTTCGTCGCCGACGCGTCCGCCGGCAGCTCGAAGGCCGCGGTCACCGAGCCGACCGCCGCCATCGCGGCGTTGCGTTGCGCCTCCATGCGCGCCAGCGCCGTCTCGGTGAACACCGATAACCCGAGATCGGGGTTGTACCCGTGGATTTCCTTGACGTCGAGCTGGGCCAGGAAGTAGACGATCTCCTTGGAGACCACCTGGCCCGGGACCAGCACCGGAAACCCCGGCGGGTAGGGCACGACGAAGGTGGTCGACACCAGGGTCTTGCCCTCGGCCAGCCGGCGCCCGGCCATGCCGATCAGCACGTGTTCGCGGTCGGCCTCCTCGTAGCCGGCGTAGAACGCCGATCGCATGTCGCCGAAGTTGCACTCGTCGACCGGCCGGAACGCGACGTCGAATTCACTGAAGTCGGGCAGATGCGGCAGATCCTCGGTGATCTCCTCGACGTGGCGCTCCTGCAGCGCCCGGTCGGCGACGCTGGCCGCCTTCTCGATGCGGTCGAAATCGATTGCCACCCTTCGCAACACGTCGAGCAGGTAATGCACGCTGGACCAGGTGACGCCGATCGTGAAGATCAGCAGCACGCTGTTGATCGACGTCTTGTTGATCTGGATGCCGAACCGCTCCATCAAAATCTTCTCGCGGAAGTCGTAGCCGTTCATCCCGGTCGCGCCCACGAACAGGGTCACCCGCGTCGCGTCCAGCACGAACTGGTCGGAGCGCCAGGCCTCGTTCCACTCGGCCAGCGCGCCCTGCCTGACCTCGCGGTAGGAACTCACCGAGGACTCCCGGAACTCCTCGGGCACCAGGTCGGATTCGTCGAGGATGCGGAACCACTTGCTGATCAACCGGTCTTTTCGCACCCGATGCCGGAAGACCAGCGCCATGTCGTAGACCTGCCGGACCAGCTGGAAGCCCTCGATGTCGACCTGGCGGCGCGCCAAATCCAGCGACGCCAGCAGCTGCTGGTTGGGCGACGTCGAGGTGTGCGTCAGGAACGCCTCGCCGAAGGAATCCCGGGTGAGCGCGTTGAAATCCTGGTCGCGCACGTGGATCATCGACGCCTGCCGCAACGCCGACAACGACTTGTGCGTGGAGTGCGTGGCGTAGACGCGCACCCGGGCGGTGGCCGGGTCCGGCATCAGCTCGCGCTCGATCCACTCCGACCGGTCGACCCCCTCCATGGACGCGGCCCATTTCCGGTATTCCGCAACGTATTCCGGCGATGCCAGCATCTGCTCCAGGCGCTCGGCCGACACCATGGCGGTCCGCTGCCGGGCCCACGGCACGGCCGTGGCGAACGCGTACCAGGCCTCATCCCAGAGGAAGCAGATGTCCGGCTTGATCGCCAGCACCTCCTGCATGACCTGCAGGGGGTTGTAGACGACGCCGTCGAAGGTGCAGTTGGTCAGCAGCAGCATGCGCACCCGGTGCAGCTGCCCGGCCGCCTCCAGGTCCAGCAGCGTCTGCTTGATGGTCCGCAGCGACACCGCGCCGTAGATCGCGAACTGCGGCAGCGGATACGCGTCCAGGTACAGCGGGTAGGCGCCGGCCAGCACCAGCCCGTAGTGATGGGACTTGTGACAGTTGCGGTCGATCAGCACGATGTCGCCCGGCCGGGTCAGCGACTGCACCACGATCTTGTTGGCCGTCGACGTCCCGTTGGTGACGAAGTAGGTGTGGTCGGCGTTCCACGTCTTGGCGGCCTTGTCCATCGCCTTTTTGATGTTGCCGTGCGGGTCCAGCAGCGAGTCGAGGCCGCCGGAGGTGGTGGAGGTTTCGGCCATGAAGATGTTGCGGCCGTAGAACTCCCCCATATCCTGCAGCGACCTGGAGTTGAAGATGCTGGCGCCGCGCGCGACGGGCAGGGCGTGGAACTGGCCGACCGGCGCGGCGGCATACGCGCGCAGCGCATCGAAAAACGGTGTGGCGTAACGGTTTCGCAGTCCGGCGAGCACAGTGCTGTGCAGGTCGGTGACGTCGTTGAGCCGGTAGAACGTGCGGTCGTAGACGTCGGGTTCGGTGTCGTCGCCGGCCGCGATCGACTCGTCGGTAAGCAGGTACAGGTCGATGTGCGGCCGCAGCTCCCGGATCCACTCGCCGCACTCCACCCAGTCGTTGGCCCGATCCGGGATGACGCCGTCCGCATCCTCGTTGGGCCCCAGCAGGGTGTTCATCAGCGGCAGCCGGTCGCGGGACCGCAGCGGCAGGTCGTCGCGGATGATCGCGGCCTGAATCTCGCCGTTCAGCGCCACCGCCGTGATGGCGTCTTCGACGCTGGGCACCACCAGGATCTCGAACTGCACATCGTCGGAGGCGCAGCGCAGCGCGCGCAGGCACTCGGCCAGGCTGTCCGGCGCCGTGCTCGGGGCGTCGTCGGCGAGCAGCACGGTGTAGAAGTGCTGCTGCTTGGCCTGGGCGACCAGCTCCTGGTCATCCAGCGGCGCGGACGTGTCGAAAAGCCCTGCGCGGTCACCGTATTCACTCAGCAGCCGCACCGCCAGCGAGACCTCCTCGGTGAGCCGCACCGTGGACAGGCTCTCCAGGTGGGCCCGGAAGATCGCCAGGTTCCCCGCACCGGGGTACAGCCAGTAGCGCTCGTAGGCGGCGATGCGATCCATGAGGCGCTTCACCCGCGCCACGTCGTGCGTCTTGTCCAGTCCGGCGAGGTCAACCTCGGCGAGGTGACGGCAGGCGTCGTCGAGCAGGTTCCAGGTGTCGACCCGGGCGTAGGACGGGTTGGCCACGGCCGCCAGTGCGGACACTCGTAGTCGTCGCGGCTGGGTGCTGTATCGAATCATGACCTCACCTGTTCTTCGTTCGCCGCCGCTGACGTGCCGCTCGTATTGTGAACCCGCTGCGCCACGCCCGTGGTCGTTTCACCTCAGCTTGATCAGCGATCCACCTCGTCGTCACTGTCCACGACGTCGCCCCGGGGGCGCCGATTGCCGCGCGCGCCGTCCGTCCACCGCAGCATGGGCAGCTCGAGGCGACGGACCGGCAACTCGGTGACGTCGCTGAGCGAGCGCACCACGCCCTGCGTCAGCCCCATGATCGCGGCCATCACCGGCAGCAGCGGTTGCAGCGGCTTGGCCGCCGAACGCACGGTGCTGATGCGGCGGGCGACGACCACCCGTTCGACGCAGTGATACAGCCAGGCGCCCACACCCAGCGCGTAGATGGACAGCACCGAGGCCACGATCGTCAGCCCGTACGCGGCGCAGATCACCGCACCCAGCACCACCGTCGCGGCCAGGACGGCCGCCACGAGCAGGCGCAGCTCCAGCCGGGTCATGGTTGCGGTCCGTGCTCCTCCGGCGTTGTGTCGGGAGCCACCGCACCCCGGACCGCCTGGGCGGCGGCCCTGATCTGCGGTGTCACCAGCATGACGTGGCCGAGCACCCCGTTGACGAAGCCCGGCGAGTCGTCGGTGGACAGCTCCTTGGCCAGCTGGACGGCCTCGTCGACGGCGACCGGTTCCGGCACGTCGTCGGCGTACAAGAGCTCCCAGACCGCGACCCGCAGGATGGCGCGGTCCACGGCGGGCAGCCGGTCCAGCGTCCAGCCCTGCAGATGCGAGCTGATCAGGTCGTCGATGTGTGCGGCGTGTTCGCCGACGCCCCGGGCCGCCGCGGCCGTATAGGGCTGCAGGGGCGCGACTTCCGGGTTCGTCTCGGCGAGCCCGGTGCGGACGTCGACGACCTCCGCCGGGCTCAGTCCACGGGCCTCGGCTTCGAACAGCAGGTCGACGGCGCGCTTGCGGGCCTGATGGCGTCCCCTCACGGGTCTGCTCACGCGTTGACGCGCCCCAGGTAGCTGCCGTCGCGCGTGTCGACCTTCAGCTTGTCTCCGGTGTTGATGAACAGCGGCACCTGGATCTCGGCGCCGGTCTCCACGGTGGCGGGCTTGGTGCCGGCGCTGGACCGGTCGCCCTGCAGGCCCGGCTCGGTGTGCGTGACCTCCATTTCCACCGAGACGGGCAGCTCGAGGTACAGCGGGGCGCCGTTGTGGAACGCCACCTGCACCGGCAGGCCCTCCAGCAGGAACCGGGCGGAATCGCCGACCAGCGACTCGGGCAGCGGGTGCTGCTCGTAGTCCTCGCTGTCCATGAACACGAAGTCCGAGCCGTCGCGATACAGGTACGTGGCGTCGCGCCGGTCGACGGTCGCGGTCTCGACCTTCACACCGGCGTTGTACGTCTTGTCGACGACCTTGCCGGAGAGCACGTTCTTGAGCTTGGTCCGCACAAAGGCCGGGCCCTTGCCCGGTTTGACGTGCTGGAACTCGACGATCTGCCACAGTTGGCCGTCGATCACCAGCACCAGTCCGTTCTTGAAATCGGCAGTGCTTGCCACGGTTCGGTATATCTCCTCGGACGTTGGACAGTCGCTAGGGAACTGTCTGTAACTTGTCGGCCAGTTTAGAGCGCGCCGCGTCCGTGCCCCGCGGGCCGGGGTCGGGCCGTGACGCGCGAAACCCCGCTAGTGGTGCACCTGTTCGGAGCCGACCGCGGCGTGCTCGTCCGGCGACGGCAGCGGCTTGATCATCGTCAGCAGCGGAACGTGCAGCGTGACACCGCTGGCGAACGGCATGTGGATCGCGAAGTAGACGATCTGCATCTCCAGCCGCATCTCCCGAAGGGGCTGGGCGTACATGTCCCACCGGAAATCCCGCAGGCGCGCCAAACGCCGTGCCACCCCGTTCACGCACCCGACTGTACTCGGGGGCGCAACCCCCCGGGCGCCATCAGCTACCCCAGAACCGCGAGCTCCTTGGGGAACCTGGTCAGCAATTCCGGTGGCTTGCCGAGGGTTTCGTCCGGCACCACCAGCGTGTCCTCGATGCGCACCCCGCCGCGGCCGGGCAGGTAGACGCCCGGTTCCACGGTCACCACGGATTCGGCCAGCAAAGTGCCGGTGGACGTGGCGCCGATGCCCGGCGCTTCGTGGATCTCCAGGCCCACGCCGTGGCCCAGGCTGTGGCTGAACTGCTCGCCGTAGCCGGCGTCGGCGATCACCCGGCGGGCCGCGGCGTCCACCTCGCGCAGGTCGGCGCCGGCGTGCAGCGCCTCTCGGCCGGCCCGCTGCGAGTCGGCGACCAACTGGTAGATCTCCAGCTGCCAGTCCGCGGCCTTGCCGAGCACGAAGGTGCGGGTCATGTCCGAGTGGTAGCCACCGACCAGCGCACCGAAGTCGATCTTGACGAAGTCTCCGCTGGCCAGCACCGCGTCGGTGGGGCGGTGATGCGGGATCGCAGAGTTCGGGCCCGCCGCCACGATCGTCTCGAACGAGATCGCGTCGGCGCCGTGGTCAAGCATCAGGGCCTCCAGCTCGCGGCTGACCTCGCGTTCGGTCCGGCCGGGCCGCAGGCCACCCCGCGCCACCAGATCGGTCAGCGCCGCGTCGGCCGCCTCGCACGCCAGCCGCAGCAGGGCGACCTCGCCGGCGTCCTTGACCTCGCGCAAGGCCTCGACGGTTCCGGCGGCCTTGACCAGTTCGGTGGCCGCCTTCCGCTCGTCCAGCTCGCGGGTGAGCGCGTCGAATCCGTCGACGGTCACCACGTTGCTCTCGAAGCCCAGCGTCCGCGCGCCGGCCGCCGCCGCGTGCGCGGCCAGGTGCCGTCCCAGCGCCCGCTCGATGGCGACGTCGAGGTCCGGCGCCTGCTCGGCGGCCTGGGTCCGGTACCGCCCATCGGTGGCCAGCACGGGGCCGCGATCGTCGGCGAACACCAGCAACGCGCCGTTGGATCCGGTAAAACCGGAGAGGTAACGGACGTTCACCAGGTCCGTGACCAGCAGCGCATCCAATCCGCTGGCCTCAAGTCGCGCTCTGAGCCTGTCTCGACGCTGTGAATGTGTCACAGGTCTTGACGGTACTCGCTACGCTTTTGGGCCATGAGTAACTGGATGCTGCGCGGATTGGTCTACGCCGCGGCGATGGTCGTCGTCCGATTGTTCCAAGGTGCACTGATCAACGCGTGGCAGACACAGGCCGGGCTGTTCAGCGTTTCCCTGCTGCTGTTGTTCATCATCGGCGTGGGCGTGTGGGGGGTCCTGGACGGCCGGGCCGACGCCATCGCCAACCCCGATCCGGATCGCCGCGGCGACCTGGCGATGACCTGGCTGCTGGCCGGCCTGGTGGCCGGCGTGCTCAGCGGGGCCGTGTCCTGGCTGATCGCGCTCGTGTACAAGGGCCTGTACACCGGCGGACTGATCAACGAGGTGACGACGTTCGCGGCGTTCACCGCGCTGTGCGTCTTCCTGCCCGGAATCATCGGCGTGACCATCGGGCGCTGGCGGGTGGACCGCAATCCCCCGGCGCGCCGCCCAGGCACCGACGAAGAGCGGGCCGACACCGACGTGTTCTCCGCGGTGCGCGCCGACGACGCCCCCACCGGCGAGATCCCCACGCAGGGCCAGGGCGCCCACGCCGAGCCGCAAACGTCGGCGGTCGCGACGGCCGAGCGCGAGCCGGCCACCGACAAGGTGGGCAGCACCGAATCACCGACCGAAACGATTCACCACACCGAGGACGACCCGAAGACCGAGGTGATCCGCACCGGCGACGAGCACACCAAGCCGGGCACCGAACACGACAAGGGCTAGCTGCCGGCCCCGGGCTCCCCGGCCAGATAGCGCAGGGCGAGCAGATAGCCCTGCACGCCCAGCCCGACGATCACTCCCGTCGCGACCGGGCTGAGGTAGGAGTGTCGCCGGAACTCTTCGCGCGCATGGACATTGGAGATGTGCACCTCGATCAGGGGGGCGCTCAACTCCGCGCACGCGTCGCGCAGCGCCACCGACGTGTGGGTGAGGCCGCCGGCGTTGAGGATCACCGGCTCGCCCGCGTCGGCGGCCGAATGGATCCAGTCCAGCAGTTCGGCTTCGTTATCGCTTTGCCGCACAACGGCTTTGAGGCCGAGCGCGTCGGCTTCCCGCTCGATCAGCGCCGCCAGCTGATCATGGGTGGTGTCGCCGTACACGTCCGGCTCGCGCCGGCCCAGCCGGCCCAGGTTCGGGCCGTTGATGACGTTCACCGTCGTAGTCATGACGCCTCCGCGAGTCCGGCATAGGCCGCCGCCAACAGCGACGGGTCGGGGCCGGCCAGCCGGCCCGGTTTGCCCAGGCCGTCGAGGACCACGAACCGCAGCACCCCGGCCCGCGACTTCTTGTCTCCCGCCATGTATTCCAGCAATTGCGGCAGTGCGTCGGCGTCGTAGCTGACCGGCAGGCCGAGCGCGGACAGGATGGTGCGGTGCCGCTGCGCGGTGGCGTCGTCGAGGCGGCCGGCCAGCCGGGCCAGCTCGGCGGCGAAGACCAATCCCACCGATACCGCGGCCCCGTGCCGCCACTGGTAGCGCTCGCGACGCTCGATCGCGTGCCCCAATGTGTGCCCGTAGTTGAGGATTTCGCGCAGCTCCGACTCTTTCTCGTCGGCGGCCACCACCTCCGCCTTGACGGCGATCGCGCGCCGGATCAGCTCGGCCAGCACATCACCCGACGGGTCGACCGCCGCCTGCGGGTCGGCCTCGATGAGGTCGAGGATCACCGGGTCGGCGATGAACCCCGCCTTGACGATTTCGGCCATCCCGGCCACAAGTTCGTTGTGCGGCAACGTCTGCAGCGTGTCGAGGTCCACCAGCACCGCGTGCGGCTGATGGAACGACCCGACCAGGTTCTTGCCCGCGTCGGTGTTGATCCCGGTCTTGCCGCCGATGGCCGCGTCGACCATGCCGAGCAACGTGGTGGGCACGTGCACGATGTCGACGCCGCGCAGCCAGGTGGCCGCCGCGAATCCGGCGACGTCGGTGGCCGCACCGCCGCCAAGGCTGACCAACGCGTCTTTGCGCCCAATCCCGATGCGGCCCAATACTTCCCACAAGAAGCCAACCACTGGGAGGTCCTTGCCTTCCTCGGCGTCCGGGATTTCGATGCGGTGCGCATCAACGCCCTTGTCCGCCAACCGGCTTCGGATCACCTCGGCGGTCTCGGTCAGCACGGGCTGATGGACGATGGCCACCTTGTGCCGGCCGCCGAGAAGTTCGTCCAGCTCGCCCAGAAGCCGGGTGCCGACGATCACCGGGTACGGCGGGTCGACGGCCACCTCGATGGTGACCGGATCCCCGGAGCGCGTCATGTCGCCGCCCCGGCGGGAGCCTGCAACCGCGAGACGATGTAGCGCACCACCGCGCCGGGGTTGCGCCGGTTGGTGTCCACCCGGATGGTGGCGGCCCGCCGGTACAGCGGGCTGCGCTCGGCCAGCAGCGCGCGGTACTTGTCGGCGCGATCGGGCCCGGCCAGCAGCGGGCGCACGGCGTTGCCGCCGGTGCGGCGCACGCCTTCGGTGGCGCTGATCTCGAGGTAGATGACGGTGTGACCGGCGAGCGCCTCACGCACCCCCGGGCTGGTCACGGCGCCGCCCCCGAGCGACACCACGCCGTCGTGGTCGGCCAGCGCGGCGCGCACCACGTCTTCCTCGATGCGGCGGAACTCCGGCTCGCCGTCGATGGCGAAGATGTCGGCGATGCGGCGCCCGGTCTGCTGCTCGATGGCCACGTCGGTGTCCAGAAAATCGACGCCGAGCGCCTTGGCCAGCCGCCGGCCGATGGTCGACTTGCCCGATCCCGGCAGGCCCACCAGCACCGCTTTGGGCGCCATTACGCGGTACCCCGGGCGGCCGGCGACTCCCGCTCGGCGACCGCCTGCCGGTAGGCCTCGACGTTGCGACGGGTTTCGGCCAGCGAATCGCCGCCGAACTTCTGCAGCGCGGCCCGCGCCAGCACCAGCGCCACCATGGCCTCGACCACCACGCCGGCGGCGGGCACCGCGCACACGTCCGAGCGCTGGTGGATCGCGACGGCCTCGTCGCCGGTCGCCATGTCGACCGTGGCCAGCGCGCGCGGCACCGTGGAGATCGGCTTCATCGCGGCGCGCACCCGCAGCGGCTGGCCGTTGGTCATGCCGCCCTCCAGGCCGCCCGCGCGGTTGGTCGAGCGGACCACGCCGTCGGGGCCGGGATACATCTCGTCGTGGGCGCGGCTGCCGCGGCGGCGCGCCGTCTCGAAGCCGTCGCCGATCTCGACGCCCTTGATCGCCTGGATTCCCATGACGGCGCCGGCGAGCTGGCTGTCCAGCCGGTTGTCGCCGCTGGTGAACGAGCCCAGCCCGACGGGCAGGCCCAGGACCACCACCTCGACCACACCGCCGAGCGTGTCGCCGTCCTTCTTGGCGGCCTCGATCTCGGTGATCATCGCCTCCTCGGCCGCCTTGTCGAAGGCGCGCACCGGGCTGGCGTCAATCGCGGGCAGGTCGCCCGGGCCGGGCGGCGGGCCATCGTAGGGCGCCGACGGGCCGATCGCGATGACGTGCGAGAGCACCTCGACGCCGAGCGCCTGGCGCAGGAACGCGCGGGCGATGGTGGCGGCCGCGACGCGGGCCGCGGTCTCGCGGGCACTGGCCCGCTCCAGCACCGGCCGGGCGTCGTCGAAGCCGTACTTGAGCATGCCCGCGTAATCGGCGTGGCCGGGCCGCGGCCGGGTCAGCGGCGCGTTGCGCGCGCTGTCCGCCAGCTCCCCCGGGTCGACCGGGTCGGCGGCCATCACGGTCTCCCACTTCGGCCATTCGGTATTGCCGATCTCGACGGCGATCGGCCCGCCCAGGGTGACACCGTGACGCACCCCGGACAGCACGCTCACCGCGTCCCGCTCGAACGCCATCCGGGCGCCGCGACCGTAGCCCAGGCGACGACGGGCCAACTGTTCCGAAATGTCGAGGGAGGTGACCTCCACCCCGGCGACCATGCCTTCGAGCACGGCCACCAGCGCGCGGCCATGCGACTCCCCAGCAGTGATCCAACGCAACACAGGTCCCATCTTCCCATGTCGACTTCCGAAAAGCCGATTCGCGCAGCCCGCGGCGGTGCCGACCGCTATCCGGAGGCGGACAGCGCCAGATGTGCCAACCGGCGGCCCGGGGTGGCGTCCAGGAGCGCGCGGGTGTACCCCGCGGCCGGCGCCGCGAACACCGCCGCGGTGGCCCCGCTTTCCACCACCCGTCCGGCCCGCAGCACCACGACGCGATGCGACACCCGCCGGACGATCGACAGGTCATGGGAGATGAACAGATAGGTCAGACCAAGCTCTTCCTGCAGCCGCAGCAGCAGGCCGATGATCTGTTCGGCCGTCACGACATCCAGCGCCGACAGCGGTTCGTCGAGCAGGACGATCTGCGGTCGCACCACCAGCGCGCGGGCGATCGCGACGCGTTGGCATTCGCCGCCGGACAGCTCGGCGGGCCGCCGGTCGAGCTTGTCCGGGGTCAGCCCGACGCCGGCCACCGCCTCCGCGGCGCGCAGCGCCCGCTGACCCCTGTCGGCCAGCCCGTAGGAGCGCAGCGGGCTCTCCAGGATCTGACGGACGGTCCATCGGGGGTCGAGCGCCGAACCGGGGTTTTGATAGACGAACTGGATGTCCTGCCAGTGCTCGCGCCGTCCCCGCGCCGACAGCGAGGCGATGTCGCGCCCCAGCACGCCCACCGTTCCCCGGCTGGGTTTGAGCAGGCCGGCGATCATCTTCGCCGTGGTCGACTTGCCCGACCCGGACTCCCCCACCAAGGCCAGTGTCTCGCCGCGCCGGACGGTGAAGGTCAAATCCGCCACGGCGGTGTGCCTGCCCCGGGCGCCGACCCGGAACTCCTTGGCGACGGCGGCGACCTCGATGACGTCCTCGATAGCGGCGTGCGCGACGGCCGGCGGCTGGGCACCGAACCGACGGATCAGGTGCGCGGCGTACTCGGTGCGCGGCGCCGCGACGATCGCGCCGGTCGCGGCATCTTCCACGACGGCGCCGTCGCGCATCACCACGATGCGCGACGCATGATCGGTGGCCACCCCGATGTCGTGGGTGATGAAGACGACGGTGGTGCCGTGCTCGGCGACGAGCCGGTCGAACACGGCCAAGACGTGGCGCTGGACGGTCACATCGAGGGCGGACGTCGGTTCGTCGGCGACCAGCAGATCGGGATTGAGGCCGAAGGCGATCGCCAGGAGCACACGCTGACGCATTCCCCCGGAGAGCTCACCGGGATATTGCTTCAGTCGTTGCTCGGCGCGGTCGATTTCGACCCGGTCCAACAGGTCGATGCAGCGCTGCCGGATCTGGCGCCGGGAGAGCCTCTCCCCTTTTAGGGCGAAGACCTCGGCGATCTGAGATCCGATGGTGCGCACCGGGTTCAGCGACGCGCCGGGATCCTGCGGAACCAATCCGACGGTACTGCCCCGCAGCCCGCACCACTGGCGCTCACTCAGGCCGAGTGCGTTGCGGCCACCGATGACCAGCGACCCCGCGGTGATCGTCGCGGCCGGCGGTAGCAGCCCGAGCACCGCGTTCGCCAAAGTGGTTTTGCCCGAACCGGATTCGCCGACTACCGCGACGAATTCCCCAGGCTCCACCGCCAGGTCGAGGCGGTCGAGGGCCACCTTGGGCGGATCCCCCGGGTAGGTCACGGTGAGGCCGGACACCTCGAGCAGCGATGGGGCCACGGTGCGTTCCTTCCGTTCAGATCCGGTTGGACGTCAGCGCCCGGCGGCTCAGCACACCGAGCGCCAGGATCACCAGCAGGACGACGGCGCCGGGCAGCGTGGTGAGCCACCATGCGGTCGCCAGGTAGCGGCGGCCCTCGGCGACCAGCAGCCCCCACTCCGGTGTCGGCGGCGGGGCGCTGTAGCCGAGGTAGCCCAACGCCGAGATCAACAAGATCGCGCTGCTGAGATCGATGACGGCCAGGGCGATCACGACCCCGGTCGCGTTGGGGACGATGTGCCGGCGGATCACCGACCACCGGGTCTCCCCGGACAAGAAGGCGGCCTCGACATAGTCCAGCGCGCGGACGCGGAGCACTTCGGCGCGAAACACCCGGGCGAAGATCGCGATCGAACCGATGCCCACACCTATGCCGACCGACAGCGGGCCCGGGCCGTACGCGGTGACGATCCACACGGACACCAGAAAACCCGGCAGCGCCAGCAACACATCGGCGAATCGCATGCCGACCGCGTCGACGACGGGCCCGGATACGCCGGCGAGGATGCCGACAACGCTGCCGATCAGCAGTCCCACCGTCACGGCCAACCCGGCGGTCGCGATGGTGTGCGAAGTCCCGTAGATGACCCGCGTCAGCACATCGCGGCCCAGATGGTCGGTGCCGAACCAATGCGCCCAGCTGGGCGGCTGAAACTTGTCGACGGGCTTGCCCTTCAACGGGTTTCGATCCGTGAACAGCCCCGGGGCGACCGCCCACGCGGCGACGAGGATCAGCACAGCCGCGGACAACCGCACCGACCAGGACGCCGAACGTCGCGCGCGGCGGGCCGGCGCCGCAACCGCGCTCAACCGAACCCGCCCAGCCGGGTGGTGAATCCGCGGCGCTGCAACTTGGTGACGCGCGGGTCCAGCAGCGGGTAGATCAGGTCGACCACGAGATTCGCCGCCACGATGACCACCGCCGTCAGCAGTACCAGGCCTTGAATCAGCGAGATGTCCTGGTTGGAAACCGCCTGCAGCAGTACGGCCCCCAAACCGGAACGGGAGAACACCGTTTCGGTGACCACCGAGCCACCCAGTAACGCACCCACCGTTGTCGCGGTTACCGTCAGTGCCGGCGCGGCGGCGTTCTTCAGCACGTGCTTGCGGATCACCCACCCGGGTGTGCCGCCTTTGGCGCGCGCGGTGTTGATGTGCGGAAGCGCCAGTGTGGCATCGATGTTCTTGCCCAGCACCTGCGCGATCGGCGCCGAGATGGGCACGGCGAGCACCAGCGCCGCGACCAGCAGCGATGTCACAGATCCGTCCGGAAACAACGAGATCAGCCCCAGTTGCACCGAAAAGACCTGCAAAACAACCAATCCCAGCCAAAACGTCGGGACGGCGCCGAACAGCGGTGGGATCGCGCGGACCAACGACTGTACGGGTGCACACGTGGTCGCCAGTACCGTGATCGCCGCGGCGAACAGCAGCGCGAACACGGTCGCCGTGGCCGCCAACTTCACCGTCTCGCCGATCACCCCGCCGATGCGATCGGTGACGGACTGACCGCTGGACAGGGAGAAGCCAAAATGCCCGTGCAGCAGCTGGTTCAGCTGCGAGAAGTACTGCACCCACAACGGCCGGTCATAGCCGTAGAACGCCCTGACCTGGGTCACGATGTCGGGGTTGAAATAGCCCTCGCCCTTGGCCACGAAGATCGCCGCGGGATCGGTCGGCAGGATGCTGACCCCCCAAAAGACGACGGTGAAGGCCACCAGCAGCACGATCGCCGACTGGCCGACGCGGGTGGCAATGTAGGTGACCATCGCGTCAGGCCTTCCACGCGCTCTGCAGCAACGGCTCGGTGTAGCGGGTGAACTCGACGTGGACGTTCGGCGCGGCGGCATGGACCTGCACCTCGTCCCAGAGCACCAGCGCCAGTTGGTCGTCGATGATCTTGCGCTGTTCGCGAGCGACGATGTCTTTGAGCCGGGCCGGGTCGGTCTCCCTGAGCTCTTCCTCCGATAGCGCGATCAGATCGTCGTTCTTGGCAAATGTCAGGTTGCTTTTCGGGCGGCCGAACAACAGGCCCAGGCCGATGTTGTATTGGATTCGGGTGCCGAACAGCGGAGTGGACTGTTGGCTGCTGGAGGCGTTGAAGAACGTCGTATCACCCGCCCGGTTCTGCAGGACGACGCCCAGTTCCCGCCACTGCGATTCGATGAACTCGAACGCCGGGCGGAACACCACGCTCTGGTTGGACGCCGCGAGCGTCAAATTCAGCTTCTTGCCGTCCTTCACGCGCACACCGTCCTCGCCTGGTCGCCATCCAGCCGCATCGAGCAGGCTGGCCGCCTGCTGCGGCCGATATCCGATGTCGGCGCTCACGTTGGCGAACAACGGGTCGTCGTGGCCGAGAACGGAATCGCTGGCCCGATAGCTGTCGGACAGCACGGTATCCACCACCGCTTGGCGATCGATGCCCAATTGCAGCGCCCGGCGCACCCGCACGTCGTTGACGACCTGGTTGTTGATCCGGAACCCGACCAGGTTCGCGGTCTCGGCGGGGGCCGCGACCGAGAGCACCTGCAGCCCACCCTGTTTCAGGGCGGGTTCGTCGGTCGGCTGGATTCCGCGCGCCACGTCCACCTGATGCGACTGGACCGCACCCGCGCGCAGGCCCGGTTCGGCGATCACCCGGAAGACGACCTTGTCGAGATAGGCAGCCCCCCGGTTCGGCCACGACGACGGCGCCCACGCGTAATCGGGGCGTTTCTTGAGCACCACCTGTTGGTCGGGAATCTGCGATTGGTAGACGAACGGGCCTGAGCCGACGACATTTTCGATTTTGGCCTGGTGCTGGTAATCGAGGGCCAGCGTCGACGGCGCGCGGATCCCCGCGCGGCTGTAGGACAAGACCTTGTAGAAGTTCGCATTGGGCCGGTTGAGGAACACGGTGACGACGTTTCCGCTGACCTCGCTGTGGTCGTAGCCCACGAAATCGGCGAAGGGCGGCATCTTCTTGCCGGGGTCGCCCTTGCCGAGCTGGTCGAAGTTGGCCTTCACCACCTCGGCGGTCAGCGGTGTCCGGTCGCTGAATGTCACCCCGTCGCGGATGGTGAAGGTGTATCGGGTGGCGTTCTGGTTGCGGGAGAAGGTTTTTGCCAGCCACCCGTGCACCGCGTCGGTCTTCGGGTCTACGTACACCACCCGGTCGAGCACCTGGAACATCAGGTTGTTGGCGCTGTAGTTGGCCGCCATGGTGTCGGTGACGAACTGCACATCGGAATAGGTCAACGTGCCACCGCGCACCGGCGCCCCGGTGGGCCCGGTGCTGGGAGCGTGCCGGTGGCTCGAACAACCCGCCACCACGACGGAGAAGACCACGCCGAGCACCGCCGCGTGCGTCGCTGCCTTCGACATCCCGGCGCGTTTAGAAGAAACTGGTGTCGGGCAGCGCCGCGCCGTTGACGGCGACGTCGCCCAGCACCCGCGCCTTGTAGATCGTCGGGTTGTGCGAGAACAGGGTTCGTAGGTTTCGCCAGTGCCGGTCCAGCAGCGCCGAGGCCTGGATGGCCGACGCGCCCCCGGCGTCGAAAACGCGGGACGCCGCCCGCAGCGCGGGCTCCTGGATCGCGACCTTGACCCGCGCGGTGGCGATCGACGCCGCGGCTTCCAACTCGGGATCGATCCCGCTGTCGCGCGCGGCCTTTAGCGCGGGCGCGAGGTCGACCGCCGCGCTGCGCACCAGGGCGTGGGCGCCGTAGGCCACGGCATCGATCTCGCCGACGATCTGCAGCAGCTGCGGATCGGCGGTCGGGGTGTCGGTGCTGGCGAAGGTGTAGGTGCGGCGCCGGCCGCGCACCAGTGCCGCGGCGTCCGCCGTCAGGCTGCGCAGGATTCCGGCGGCCACCGCGTGCAGGTACAGCTGCACCAGCGCACCCCGGGCTCGGTTCACCCCGATGGTGGCGCCCAGCGGGAAGACTTCGTCGGCCGCGACCGCAACGTCGTTGAAGACCGTTGTGCCGCTTCCGGTTTGACGCTGGCCGATGCCGTCCCAATCATCGAGGTGCTCGACGCCGGCCCGGCCCACCGGAATCACCACGGCGGTTGGGGCGCCGTCGTCGTCCTGCGCGGTGATCCGCAGGTAGTCGGAGAACTGCGCGCCGGTGCTGTAGAACTTCCTGCCGCGCAACCGCAACCCGTCCTCGGTGGCCACCAGCCGCGTGTCGCGGTTGTTGCCGCCCACCGACTTCTGGCTCTGTTCGGCGTTGGCGCCCCCGATCAACCCGCCCTCGGCGACCACCGCGATCCAGCGGTCGCTGCCGGCGCGTCGGGGCTTGACCTGTAGCTCCTCGACCAGCGCGTAATGGATCCGCAAAATGTGCGCCAGGTCGGGGTCGGCGGCGGCCAGCGCGACGAGATAGTCGAAGAACTCCGGCGCCGTGAAGCCGGCACCCCCGAGTTCGCGGGCCAATCGGACCGCACCCAGCCGATGGTCGCGAACGAGTTTGAGCCCACGCAGCGGCGGCTCCGTTCCCCCGTCGGCCAACCGTAGCCGATAGTCGGCGGCGATCTCGGCGAGCACGTCGCCGATCGCCGGCGGATCCGCGGGTGTTTCGTGCCGGTGAACTCCAACGGGCATGTGTGACAAAGCCTTCCGGATGCGTGCGTGCCGCGGCGATCCGCGGCAACCAGCCCCAAAACCTATGCGCCGCCGACCCATGCCGACAACGGTTTATAGCGTCACAATTTTTAAGTGGAATGGTGTGTGGTCAGCCATCTTCGGGTCGGCGCCGCGCGCGGCGGTTGCATCGCGCGTGCGTCCACGTAACGTCGTGACTCATGCCTGCCACGCTGTCCGTCGGGATCGAGGTCGCCGGCGACGCGATCGGCGACCAGTCGCCTGTACGGGGCGTCGCCGGGCTGGCGCATCGCCTGGAATCCGCCGGTGTGCATTACTGGGTGATCGGCGCCGACCGCGCCGAACCGGTCGGCGCCTCCAGCTTGGACGCCTCGCTGGTCGCCACCGTCGCGGCCCGGCACAGCACCAGGCTGGGCCTGGTCGTGGCCGCGTCCGTGCATCGCGACCATCCCTATAACCTCGCCCGCCGGCTGCTGTCGGTCGAGCATGCGGCGCCAGGGCGCGTCGGCTGGTTCGCCCTCGATGCCGACCGGCGCATCGGGCTCAACGCCGTTGCCGACACCTGGACCGGCGCCGCGCTCGGCCCGGCGCACACCGCGGTGGCGATCGAGGCGGTGCGAACGCTGTGGCGCACGTGGCCCTATGCATCGCTGGTGGGTGACCGCGCGACCGGCGTTTTCGCCGACACCGCACAGATCCGGCGTGCCGACGTGCAAGGCACCTATCGCATCACCGGGCCGCTGAACGTGCCCGGTTCGCCGCACGGCGACCCGCCGGTGTGGCAGCAGGCCGGTGCCCCCACTGCGAACCCGGACGTGGTCGTGGTCGAGGACGGCGACCCGGTCCCGGATGGCGCCGTCATCCGGGTGCGATCGGTCGATCACGCGGCGCTGGATCGGGTGGCGGCAACGCCGGGCGTCCGCGGCGTGCTGCTGCGGGTGACACCGGACGCCCTGCCGGCGGTGCTCGACGACGTGGTCGCCCCGGCGCAACGCCGCGGTATTGCGGCCGCTCCCCCGGCCGGCACACTGCGACAGCAGCTTCGGCTACCCGCATGCGCCGTCCCCGACCTGTCGGCACACCGCCGCGCCTTCGACGGCGCCCCGAATGCGGGGGCCCGGCTGTGAGCGGCCACGAGCGCCGGCTCACGCTCAACGTCAACGTGTTGAACCTGGGCATTCACACCGCATCGTGGCGGCGATCGGCCGAGGCGCCCACCGCCTTCACCGATCCCGGCTATTACGTGCGAATGGCCGAGATCGCCGAACGCGGAACCCTGGACGCGCTGTTCCTGGCCGACGGGCCCGCCTTGCGCGATCACCCGGCCCTGCGCCCGTCGCAGGCCCTGGAGCCGAGCGTGATCCTGGCCGCCATCGCCGCGGAGACCGAGCATCTCGGGCTCATCGGGACGTTGTCCTCGACATTCAACGACCCGGTGGAGCTGGCGCACCGGCTGCTCAGCCTCGATCACCTCTCCGGTGGGCGCCTCGGCTGGAACGTCGTCACCACGTATTCCGAGGCGGCCGGCGGCAACTTCGGCCTGGCCGACCTTCCCGACCGGCAGACCCGATACCGGCGCGCCGCGGAGTTCGTCGACGTGGTGCTGGCGTTGTGGCGCGACGCCGCGACCGGTGGGGCCGGCGTCGACCACCGCGGCGAATTCTTCGGCGTCACCGGCTCGTTGTCGCAGGGGCCGTCCCCGCAACGGCATCCGCTGCTGGTGCAGGCCGGCGGGTCGCCGCAGGGCCGGGACCTGGCCGGCCGCGTCGCGGACGCGGTGTTCAGCGCGGAACTCGACCTGGACGCCGGTATCGAGCACTACCGCTACGTCAAAGACGTCGCCGCGGCGCACGGTCGCGGCCGTGACGCGGTACGCATCCTGCCCGGACTGATCACCACCATCGGCAGCAGCCGCGCCGAGGCGCAGCGGCGCTACGACGAACAGAACGAGCTGCTGCCCGCGGGCCACGACGTCGAACGCTTGTCACAGACCCTCGGGGCGGACCTGTCGGGACTTCCGCTGGACGAACCCATCCCCCCGCGGCTGCTGGGGTCCGTACCGGATCCGTCGAAGTTCGTTGGCTCGCTGGGCTTTCGGGAGTCGGTCGTGCGGCTGGTGACCGGCCGCGGGCTGACGCTGCGGCAGACCCTCCGCGAGTTCAGCGGCTCGGGCCACCGGGTGATCGTGGGATCGCCGGCCGACGTGGCCGACACCGTCGAGCGGTGGTTTTGCGCCGGCGCGGCCGACGGCTTCAATCTGATGCCCGACGTCTTGCCCGACGGTCTGGAGGTGTTCGTCGACGAGGTGGTGCCGATTCTACGGTCCCGCGGGCTCTTCCGTACCTCGTACACGGACAAGACGCTGCGCGAACGGCTCACCGGCGACCGGTACGTCGCCGCGGCCTGAACCCAAGAAAGAAGGTGCACCGTGCCCGCCGAGAAGGGTCAATTTCTCTGGTACATACCGAATACCGTCGAGCCGGGCCATCGAGGCGACGACACCGTCGACGGCTGGGGCAGCCTGGATTACTCGGTCGACCTGGCGCTGCGCGCCGAGCAACACGGCTGGGAGGGCGCGCTGATCGGCACCGGCTGGGGGCGGCCGGACACCTTCACCGTCGCGACCGCGATCGCCGCGCGCACCACCAACTTCGCCCCACTGGTGGCGGTTCGGCCCGGTTACTGGCATCCGGCGCATTTCGCCAGCGCCGCGGCCACCCTGGATCGGCTCAACAACGGCCGGCTGTTGATCAACGTCGTCAGCGGCGCCGACGATCTGGCCGCATACGGCGACGCCGAGGTCGACAAGGGCCGCCGCTACGACCGCACCCGCGAATTCATCCGGCTGGTCCGCCGGTTGTGGAGCGAGGATGACGTGACCTTCCGTGGCGAGTTCTACGGCGTCGAACACTCGACGCTGCAGCCGCGCCCGCTCGGTGCGGCCGACGGCCGCTATCCGAAGCTCTATTTCGGCGGAGCCTCGGCGGCCGCCGAGCAGGTCGCCGCGACCGACGCCGATGTCCAACTGTTCTGGGGCGAGTCACTGGACGGGATCGCCGAGCGCATCGACAGGCTGAAGTCGTTGTCGGACAAGCTCGGTCGCGAGCATGCGCCGCTGGAATTCGGGCTGCGGGTGACGACGCTGGTGCGCGACACGTCCGAGCAGGCCTGGCGCGACGCCGAGGCCAAGGTCGCCAAGCTGGCCGGCACGCCGACCATGCTGTTGCTGCACGACCCGGCCGGGTCCGAGGGGCAGCGGCGGCTCAACGACCTCGCCGGGCGCGGCGAGGTGCTCGATTCCTGCCTGTATACGACGCCGAGCAAGTACGGCGGGGAGGGCGCCGGGACGACCTGGCTGGTCGGCTCCGCGGCCGAGGTCGCCGACGCGCTGCGCAAATACGTCGATCTCGGTGTCAGCCATTTCGTGCTGTCGGACACCCCGTACAAGTCGGAGACGGTCAGGCTCGGCGACCAGCTGCTGCCGCTGCTGCGCCCCACCGCCGTTCCGAGCTGAGGGACTCAGAGCAGCGTCAGCCCCACCGCCGCCGCGCTGGACAGACACATCGACGGCCCGTGCGGCACCGATCTACCGGCGCCCCGCGCCATCGCGACCACCCCGAGCGCGGCCGTCAGCAGCGGCGCGCCCAGCGCCGCGAAAAACCAGACGCCGACGCCGAAGCAACCGGTCAACGCGCCCAGACCGAGGGCCAGCTTCACGTCGCCGGCGCCCATTCCACCCGGCGCCGCGCAGTGCACCACCAGGTAGGTCGCGCCCAGGGCCAGGGTCCCGGCCAGCGCCGCCGGCCCGCGCCCGGCCAGCGTGGCGGCCGCCAGGATCGCCGCGGCCCCGGTCAGCGTCAGCGCGTTGGGCAGGCGGCGTTCGCGAACGTCGTAGCCACTCAACGCCGCCAGCCAGGCCAGCACCAGGCACGCCGCCGCAATCCGCATGCGCGGCATGCTATTCCGGTGCGGCCACCGCGCAAGTCATGGCCTCGCGCGGCGCGGGGCGACCGGTGAACTGTTCCACCTGCGCGAAGGCCTGGTGCAGCAGCATCTGCAGGCCGCTGATCACCCGCCCGCCGGCGGCGCCGACCGCGGCGGCCAGCGGCGTGGGCCACGGGTCGTAGACGGCGTCCAGCAGCACCCCGATGCCCGCGAAGGTGCCGGCGTAGCGCTCGGCCACCTCGGCGGGGATGGTGCTGACCAGCACCTCGGCGCCCGCCACCTCATCGGCCAGCGCGTCGCCGTCCAAGTCGCAGAACCGCGTCCGCACGCCCAGCTCGTTGCCCAGCTCCACCAGCCGGGCCGCCTTGTCGGGGTTGCGGGCCACCACGGTGATGCCGGCGACGCCCAGCTGCGCCAAGCCGGCGACGGCCGCGGGCGCGGTGCCCCCCGATCCACAGACGAGCGCCCATCCCGAGGCGCTGCCCAGCGCCCCGGCGACCCCGTCGATGTCGGTGTTGTCGGCCCGCCAGCCCGCGGGCGTGCGCACCAGGGTGTTGGCCGACCCCACCCGCCGCGCCCGGTCGGTCCGCTCGTCGGCGAATCGCAGGGCGGCGAACTTGCCGGGCATGGTCACCGAGACCCCGACCCATTCCGGCCCGAAACCGCCGACCACACCGGGCAGCTGCTCGGCGTCGCACTCGATGCGCTCGTACGTCCAGTCGGTCAGACCCAGCGCACGATAGGCGGCCAGGTGCAATTGCGGGGACTTCGAGTGGGCGATCGGCTTGCCGAGCACGGCCGCCTTGCGGGGGCCCGCGCTAGCGGGGCGTGCTGTCGAGGACACCGTTGCGCTTAGCCAGCTCGATGTTGGCCAGATGTTGTTGATAGTCGCGGGTGAACAGCGTCGTGCCCTGGGCGTCGATGGTGACGAAATACAGCCAGTCGCCGGGCTGCGGGTGCTCGGCGGCGTTGAGCGCGTCGGTGCCGGGCGAACAGATCGCGGTGGCCGGCAGGCCCTGCGACACATAGGTGTTCCACGGCGTCTTCTGGGCGCGGTCGGCGTCGCTGGTCGCCACCTCACGGCGGTCCAGCGGATAGTTGACCGTCGAGTCGAACTCGAGGGTGTGGTGGGCGTGCAGGCGGTTGTAGATGACCTGCGCGACCTTCGCGAAGTCCTGGGAGTTGGATTCCTGCTGCACCAGCGACGCCACCACCAGGATGTCGTACGGTGACAGGCCCATGGCCTGGGCGGTGTCCACCAGCCCGGACTTCACGTACTCCTCGCCGCCCGCACCGATCAGGGTGGCCAGGATGCTCTCCGGCGACGCGGACGGATCGATGTTGAAGGTGCCCGGCGCGATCAGCCCCTCGATCCGGCGGTGGTCCTTGCCGAGCTCACCGACGGGCTCGGTGGCCCACGGCGGCACCGCCAACGCCAAGGGGGAACTGTTGGTCGCGGCGGCCCGCAGGCCGTCCACCGGGACGCAGCGCGTGTCGCCGTCCAGGTCGACGCAGGTCGCGCGCGAGATCAGCGTCAGGATCCCGGGCGTCACCACGTTGGTCTTCATGTCGGTGGTGTCGTCGAGCTGGCGGCCCTCCGGGATGACCAGCCGGCCCACCCGGCTCTTCGGGTCGGTCAGCCGCGCGACCGCGTTGGCCGCCGGGATCTCGGTGCGCATCCGGTAGAAGCCGGGCTGGATCGAGTTGATGGCGCTGTTGCCGTGCGCGGCGTTGACGAACGCCCGCACCGTCTTGATGACCTGCTCTTTCTGCAGCGTCTCGCCGATGTTGGTGGTCGAGTCACCGGCCTGCACCTGGATCACCAGGTCCCGCTTGCCGCCACCGCTGTAGTCGTCGCCCGGCCCGAAGATCGTGTGCCACAGCTTGCCGCCCGCGAAGACACCCGCGAGCACCACCACGACGAACACCGCGAGCGCGATCTTGCCGAAGAACCGGCGCCGACGGCCCCGCTTGGCCTGCTTGCGGGAGACGCGGCTCGGCCTGCGCCCCGACGGCGCACCCACCGCCTCGGGCTCGGCCCGTTCCCGCCGTGCGCTGTCAACCATCGCTGAGCTCCCCCGCCACCGCCGCGCGGCGCTGATCCAGCCAACTCTGCAGGATCGCCACCGCCGCCGCCTGATCGATCACCGCACGTTGTTCCTTGGCCCGCACCCCGGCCGCGGGCCGCGCGCGCCGCGCGGGCACCCGGGTGGGGGCCGCGGAGGGCCCCCCCCCCCCGGAGGGGGGGAGGCGAGGGGGCCGCGCGGGGCGCCACA